>JBKJNL010000306.1:0-3433 GCA_046593615.1 Myxococcota bacterium
CATCATCCGCTGCGCGATGCAGGGCTTCGGCAAGATGCAAACCGCCCTCGAAGAACGCGGCATCACGCCCCTCTCGTCAGACACCGAGTTCATCGCCCAGACGCCCACCGACCTGCCCGAAGAGAAAGCCAAAGACGTCTTGAACCTCGTCGACAAGCTCGAGCAGGACGACGACGTGCAGCAGGTCTTCCACAACCTCGCGTAAGCGCGGTCGCTTTGATCAGGCGGCGCGGCGGAGCGGAGCGGCCGGCAGCAGATCGGGCAGGGCCAGGGCGTGTCCGAGGAACACGACGGCGTCGAACAGCTCATCGCCGGCGATGCGGTGGTTGGTGATGCTTTCGATCGGTCTGCGAGTGGCATCGCCCCGCGGCTGCTCCGCGGCGCGGGCGACGGTGGCGGGGCAGCTGATGAGGGGGGTGGGTGCGAGGTGCATGATGCACAAGGCATCGGCTGCGCCGCGGGAACCTTGAGCGCGTGTTCCTCCGCGATCGCTGGCGTTGTCAGAGCAGAGTGCCGAAGGCGGGACTCGAACCCGCATGACGCTTGCGCGCCCAGGGATTTTAAGTCCCCTGCGTCTACCATTCCGCCACTTCGGCCCCGGTCGCCCGCGCAGCCGACGACGACGTAACGCAAACGGGACCGTTCTCAAATCGCGGTGTGGCCGCGCTCGCCGGTGCGGATGCGGATGACGTCTTCAAGGGGCATCACCATGATCTTGCCGTCGCCCACAGCACCTTTGTCGCCGCTGCGGGCGGCCTTGATGATGGCGTCGATGGTGGCGTCGACGTAGGCGTCGTTGACGGCGACCATGACGCGCATGCGGGGCTGCAGCCGCGACGCCACCGGCACGCCGCGGACGTATTCGACCTCGCCGAGCTGCCGACCGTGGCCCTGCACCGGGTCGACGGTGATGCGGTAGTGGTCGCCTTCGTCGAGCACGACACGCAGCTGGTCTTGCACCGCGTCGAGACGCTCGGGGCGGATGATGGCGATGACGAGCTTCATGCGGTTCCCTCGATGCAGATGCTTTGCAGGTCGTCAGGCGAGGTCGAGATGGTAGCCGCGCTCGCCGTGGACCGCGATGTCGAGACCGTCGCTCTCCTGCTGGGCCGGCACGCGCAGACCGAACAGCTTCTTCACGATGAGCGCGATGATCAGCGTGCCGACGGCGGCAAAGACGATCGCGATGCCGACGGCGGCGGCTTGCTTGCCGAGCTGTCCCCAGTTGCCGCCCAGCACGCCGACGACGGGGGTGAAGCAGAAGACGCCGGTCAACAGCGCGCCGACGATGCCGCCGACGCCGTGGACGCCAAAGGCATCGAGGCTGTCGTCGTAGCCGAGCTTGTTCTTCAGCTGCACCGCAAAGAAGCAGGCCACCGACGCCAGCGCGCCGATGATCATCGCGTTCATCGGGATGACGTGGCCCGCCGCGGGGGTGATGGCGACGAGGCCGGCGACGATGCCCGAGGCCATGCCCAGCGTCGTCGTCTTGCCGTGCCGCAGGCGCTCGATGAGGATCCACACCAACGCCGCCGCCGCCGCCGCCGCCTGCGTGGTCGCAAAGGCCAGGCCCGCGACGGGACCCGCCACCGGGCTCTCGACGGCGACGGCGCTGCCGGCGTTGAAGCCGAACCAGCCGAACCACAACAGGCCCGCGCCCGTCAGCGTCATCGTCAGGTTGTTGGGCATCATCGCCGTGCCGCGCTGCCAGTCGCGCCGCGCGCCGACGAGCAAGGCCAACACCAGCGCCGACACGCCGGCCGAGATGTGCACCACGGTGCCGCCAGCGAAGTCGAGCACGCCCCACTGAAACAAGAAGCCGTCGCTGGCCCAGACCCAGTGGGCGAGCGGGCAGTAGATGAACGTCGACCAGAGGATGATGAAGACGACGTAGCTGCGGAAGCGCATGCGCTCGGCAATGGCGCCCGAGATGAGCGCCGGCGTGATGATCGCGAACTTGCCCTGGAACATCACGAACACGAGCTCGGGCACACCCTTGTCGGCGTACATCTGCGTGTGCGGCAGGCCGGTGAGGCCGACGTAGTTCCAGTCGAAGCCGACGACGCCTCCGAGGACGCTCTTGCCGAACGACAGGCAGTAGCCGACGACGACCCACTGCACGCCGATGATGGCCATGGCGACGAAGCTGTGCATCATCGTCGTCAGCACGCTCCGCGGACGCACCATGCCGCCGTAGAAGAGCGCGAGGCCCGGGACCATCAAGAGCACCATGGCCGAGCTCGCCAACATCCAGGCCGTGCTGCCGGCGTCGATGCCGTTGGTCGCGGGTGGTGCGGCGGCGAGCAGCTGGCTCATCAGGATCGGGGTCATTCAGTCACCTCGCGACGCGTCCGCCGTGCATGCAAGCGCGCCCATGTCTGGATCTGACGCAACGCGCAACGTCCGTTGCCGTGACGTCGTCAACACCGTACCTCCCTGGCCATGACGCAACGCAGTGCCGCGCCCCACCGCCCCGAAGATGAACGCGCTTCGTGCGGCACCGGTTTCATCGCCGACATCCAGGGAAACAAGTCGCGGGCCATCGTTCACGACGCGCTGACGCTGCTGGAAAACCTCGCCCACCGCGGCGCGGTCGGCGCCGACCCCGAGACCGGCGACGGCGCCGGCATCTTGCTGCAGCTGCCCCACCGCTTCTTCAAGCGCGAAGGGCTGAAGCTCGGCCTGCAGATGCCACGTCGTCGTCGCTACGCCGTGGGCCAACTGTTCCTGCCACAAGACCCCGCCGCCCGCGCGCACATCGAAGCCATCATCGAGCGCGTCGTCGTCGAAGAAGGGCAACAGGTGCTCGGCTGGCGCGAGGTGCCCACCGAGCCGAGCCGCCTCGGCGTGCATGCGCGGGCCACGCTCCCCGTCGTCAAGCAGGTCTATGTGGTGCGCCGTCGTCTCGTGCCCGCGGCCTTTGATCGCGTGCTCTACGTGATCCAGAAGCGCGTCGAGAACGAGGTGCGCGACACGCTGCCCGGCGTCGCCTTTCACGTCGCGTCGTTGTCGGCTGACACCATTGTCTACAAGGGCCTGTTGCGGCCGCAGCAGCTGCGCGGCTTCTACCCCGACCTCCGCGACGACGACATGGTGTCGGCGCTGGCCATCGTGCACTCGCGCTTTTCGACCAACACGGCGCCGTCGTGGGACCGGGCGCAGCCCATGCGCCTGCTGGCTCACAACGGCGAGATCAACACCCTGCGTGGCAACGTGAACTGGATGCGCGCGCGCAAGAGCCTGCTGCGCTCGGCCAAGATCGGCGACCTCGATTCGCTGTGGCCGATCCTCGTGCCCGGCACGTCAGACAGCGCCCACTTCGACGCGCTGCTGCAACTGCTGGTGCTTGGCGGGCGCTCGCTGCCGCACGCCATGATGATGATGATCCCCGAGGCTTTTGAGAACGACCTCGAGATGGACGACGAGCGGCGCG
>JBKJNL010000562.1:0-12699 GCA_046593615.1 Myxococcota bacterium
ACCATGCGAAACCCGCGGGCCCAGGGCGGCTTCGGCGAGGGCGGCGCCCACGAGAGCCTGGTCATCGACTTCGGCTCCGGCGAGCCCGGCTCGTCCGACGAAGAATTCCCCATCGACCTCGACTCGGGCTCAACGCCGATCCGGCCCGCGGCCCGGCCCATGGGCAAGCCCGTCGTGCCGGCGATCGCGGCGGCGCGTCCCCGACGGGCCGCCGATGAAGGGCCGCCGACGACCATGCCGCCGCCGACCCGCCGCCGCTGACGGATCGTCAGCGGCTCGGGCGGCTCACGAGGGCTTCTGCAGCCCGGCCAGGAGCTCGTCGACGGCAGCGAAGTCGAGCTTCTTCTTCTTTGGCTGCGCCACCGGCTCGACACCGCCGTGGGCCCGGGACTGCGTCGTGGTCGCCGCCTCTTGCGCCGCCGACAACGCGACGCCGAGGTTGTCGCCAACGCGCTTCATCATCGCCAGGTCGACCTCGTCTTCGCGGGCCAAAAATGCCTCGAACAAGGCGTTGTCGCCGAGGGTGTTGATGACCCGCGGGATGCCGGCGCTGGCGGTGTGGATGACGTCGATGGCTTCGGGCTTGAAGAGCATGCGGCCGGCGCCGGCGAGGCGCAGGCGGTGCTTGACGTAGGCCTCGGTGGCGTCGCGGTCGAACGACGACAAGCGCACGCGCACGGCCACGCGCTGGGCGAGGGGCGGGTCGAGCATCAGGTTGTGCTCGATCTCGGGCAGGCCAAAGAAGACAAAGGTGATGAGCTTGCGCTCGGGCACCTCGAGGTTCAGCAGGCCGCGGAACTCCTCCATGACCTCGCGAGTCGCCAGCATCTGGGCTTCGTCGATGAGGACCACGGCTTTTTTGCCAGACTCGTAGATTTGCACCAGTCTTTGATACAATTGACCGAGCAGCGCGAGCTTCTCATGCGCTGGGTCGGCAACGCCGAGCTGCAAGGCAATGCGACGCAACAACCAGCTGGCAGTGATGCCGGAATGGATGATGACGAGCAGGGCCGCTTCGTAGCGGTCGTCGGGCAGCGAGTCGAGCATGCGGCGCGCGAGGGTGGTTTTGCCAGCGCCGATGTTGCCGACGAGCAGGGCCAGCCCCTTCATGCTGTCGGCGGCGTAGGTCAGCCGGGTCAGGGCCTCGGCGTGTTGCGCCGAGTTGTAGTAGAAACGGCTAACCGGAGCGTTCGAAAACGGCTCTTGAGTCATGCCAAAGTAGTCGACGTAGTTCATCTTATTGTGTCAGACGTAGTCGATGTTCTTGGGTCGTCCGGGGGACGGCGGCGTTGACGATTTGCTGCTGCTCGAGCCACCACCTGAGCCGCCCGACCCGTTGCTGCCGTTGGCGGCGACGAGCACCGGGACGTCGACGTCGCCGTGGACCCTGGTGAGCGCGGCGATGCGGCGGTCGAGGTCGGGGGCCGAGCCGCCGAGCCCCTTGCAACGCTTGAAGCACACCAGCGCCTCGCGGCCGTCCTTCTTGTGGTCGTCGAACACGACGCCGCGCTGGTACTCGGCGGCGGCCTTTTGGTCTTTGCTGGCGGTGGCTGAGAAAAAGGCTTTTTCGCAAGCGGCGATGGCGTCGTCGGCGCGGTTCTGGTCGAGGCGCACGAGGGCGACGAGGTACCAGGAGTCGGCGCTCTTCGACGGCGCGCGCGACGAGATCTCGAACTCGGAGACGGCGTCTTCGAGCAGGCCCATCTCGCGGTAGGCGATGCCGAGGTCGTAATGGGTGGCCGCGTCGTCTTCGGGGACGGTCTCGGCGATGCCCTTCTTGAACTGCGAGAGCACCTCCTCGACCGAGACCTGGTCGGGCAGGCTGTGCTGGACCGGCGGCGACAGGGCCGCCATGTCGTCGAGCTCCTGGCCGACCTCGTCGATGAGCTTCTGCTCCCACGGCGCTGGTGGCTCGGGCTCGCCGGCCTCTTTGGCCGTGACACGAGCGAGCATGTGCTGCACGCGCAGCGAGTCTTCGACCTCTTCGAGGATCGGCGTGAGGATCTCGCGCGCCTCGTCGAGCAGGTCTTGCTGGATGAAGAACTCGGCCTCGGCCAGCTCGTCGGGGAAGAACGTGTTGGCCGGGTCGTCTTCGAAGCCGCGCGCCGGGGCAAACAGGTTGCGAACCTGCGACGGCATGTCGGGCTCGGCTTCGTCGGTGGCGACGATCGGCGCGTTCATCTCTGACGGCAGCGCGCTCATCGGCGGCGGGCCGAACTCGTCGCTGTCGAAGCTGCCGAGGCCCTCTTCGAGCCCCAGGCCGGCGTCGGCCAGCGCGGGTGCGCCGCTGCCGCTGCCGTTGCTGCCGTTGCCGCCGTCGCTGCCGTTGGCGAGGCCGACGCCAAGGTCGTCGCTGACGTCTTCGATGGCGTCGGCGTCGACGGAGGCCAGGCTCGGGATCGAGCCCGACGACGGCGAATCGAACTGGCCCGTGGCCTGGGGGGGCATGTCGAGGTCGGCGCCCGACAGCTCGTCAAACGACGTCGGCGGCGGAAACGCATCGGCGCGATGGGCGGCGGGCTCTTGGGCCAGCATCGCTTTGACGTCGTCGGGAAGGTCGAATTCGTTGGGGTCGAAGTCGTTGGCGCCGGGGGCCGGCCCCGCCTCGACAAAGGCAGCTTGCGGGAAGGCCTGGTTGGTCGGCGCCGGCGGAGCCTCCATGCGGCGCTCGCCCGTGGGGACGTTGTCGTCGTCGTCGAGACCGAGATCGGTCGTGCCCACGGGCGAGCGGCCATGGTTCTCGGTGCCGTAGGCGATGGTGCGTTCGTTGGTGAAGTCGTCGTCGCCGTCGGCGCCGAAGTCGCCGGGCATGCCGGCGGGCGGCCCGGCGACCCCACCGCGTTCGTCGATGGCCGGAGCGCCTTCGCCGCTGGCGGCGTTCTCGACGAATTTCTCGAGCTCGCCCATCTCGTCGTCGGAGAACTCCATCGATGCCGACGGCACGGGGGGCCGCTGCGGCGACTGGGGCATCGCCTCGGCGACCGCAGCGGCGGCGAGCGCGTCGAGCTCGGCGTCGTCAAAGGCCGGCGCGGGCAAGCGCGGCATGTCCAGCGTCGCCGGGACATTGCCTGGGGAATGGCCGGGGAGATGGCCGGGAAGATCGCCGCCATCGACGCCGCCATGGGCGTCTTCCTGCTCAAGCACCAGCTCGTCGGCGGGCATGTCGTCGGCGACGATCTCGTCGACCTTGCCAGGCATCCCGGCCAGGGCCTCGCGCACCAGGGCGTCGGCGTCGGCTTCGAGGGCGTCCTCGAGGACAATCTCGGCGGCACGCACCTGCGGCGCGGCCATCGTCGGCGCGCGGGGCACCTCCCGCGGCGGTCCGCGCTCGGCGGAGCGGCCGAGGTCGGAGGGCAGGAACCCGTCGTCCGCCAGGCGCTCGTCGGGGGGCAGGCCGCGGCCGTTGCCGCGGCTCGGCTCGAGGGGCTCGTCGGCACCGTCGAAGTCGACAGCACCGCCTGCCAGGGCGCCGCCAAAGGCGTCTTCGTCGGAGGCGAAGGACTCGTCGCTGCCCAACGAACGCGCCGACGAGCGCACGCGCTCGAGGGGCTCGTCGTCGGGCGGGCCCTGGATGGCCCGTCCGTGCATCGCCCCGCCCCGCATGGCCCCGCCCGGCTGGGCCCCGCCCTGCATCGCCCCGCCCTGCATAGAGGGCATCGATGCCAGCATGTTGGGCGGAGAGAAGCCGGGCCGGGCGTGCATCAACGTCGGGGCGTCGACGCCCTTGTCGACGCTGCTGGGCACGGCCCGATCGAGGCCCTGGTCGGCGGCTCTCTCGGGTTTGTCGGCCTGCTTTTCTGCGGGTTTGCTCGCGCTCGTGGCCGGGCCTGACCGGCCCTGGAGCGGGGAACCCGATGTCTGCCGCGCGGGCGCGACCGTCGGCGGGTCTTCGTCGACGAGAATGACCTCGCCTTCGCTCGACGGCTGCGACGGCGGCGGACCCCGACGCTGCGACGGAGTGGAGGCCGGAGCAGGGGCCGGAGCAGGCGCCGGTGCCGACTTCTTTGCCTGACCGAGACGGGCCAGCTCGGCCTTCCACTCGGCGACCTTCGGGTGGCCGACTTCTTCGCCCCTGGCGATCAAGCGCTTGAGGGTCTCGCCCGTGGGCTGCTTGGTCTGCGTCTGCAGCTGCTTCAGCTTCTCGAGGCCCGGCAGATGGTCGGCGCGGATGGCAAAGATCTTGTCGAGGTGCTCGATCGCTTTGTCGCGCAGCCCGTACTTCACGTAGACGTCGGTCTCGGTGAGCAGGCGCTGCAGCTGCTCGTCTTCGGGGCTCATGCGCGGGGCCGGCGGCACCAACGCGCTCGCTTGCTGCGTCATCGACGCGCCGGCCGCCTGGGCCACCACCGTCGCCGCCCGCCGCCCGAGCGAAATCTCGGCGTCGTCGTCACCGGGCTGCAGGTCGAGGACCCGCTCCCACGACGAGCGTGCCTTTTCGGCGTCGCCGTTGCCTTCGTGGATGCGGGCGATTTCTTTGTAGACGCTGATGGTCTTCGGGGTCTGGTCGAGAGCCAGAAAGGCCTGGGCGATGAGCTCGAGGACCTCGAGGCTGCGCGAGTCGACCTTGAAGCACAGCTGCAGCTTGGGCAGCGCCTGCTTGGCGTCGTTTCTGCCCAGGTAGATCTTGGCCAGCTCCATCGCCACGTCGCTGGCGTTCTGGTCCCAGTGCAGGACTTTTTCGCCGATGCGGACGGCGTCGTCGTAGCGCTGCTGGCCGCGCAGGTACTCAAACGCAGAGCGCATCTCGGCGGAAGCGTCGGCGACGCGCCCCTGCTGGGCGAACAGCTCGGCGACCTTGACCCGCGACTGCAGGTTCTCGGGGTCGAGGTCGACCATGCGCTTGAGGATGTCGAGGGTCTCGCTGCCGCGGTCTTGTTGCTCGTAGAGCACGACGACCTGCTGGTAGTGCAGCAGGCACTGCGAGCCGTAGCCGAGCTGCTGGTAGAGCTCGGCGAGCTTCTTGTGCAGGTCGGGGTTGGTGGCGTCGACGGTGAGCATCTGCTTGAAGACCGCGACGGCCTTCAGGAAGAAGCCCTGCTCGGAGTAGATGTTGGCCGCGCGGTCGTAATGGACGAGGGCATCCTTGCGGTTGCCCATCTTGACGTGGAGCGTCTCGGCGATCTTCAGCAGCGTGCGGACGTCTTTGGGGTCGTCGACGATGAGCTTCTTGAACTCATCGATGGCCTTTTCGAACTTCCCGCCCTGCAGAAGCTTGATCGCGCCGTCATAGACCTTGTCGCGATTGATGGCCAAAGCGGCTCTCCCAAACCTTCCAACGCGGGCCGGACGACCCTTCCGCCAGCCCCTCCTGAGGAGGGACGGGCGGGCCACCAACAACGACACAGTGACGACGACACGCAGCCGCCGGACCGAGAAAATCGACGATAGGGGCCACCCCCTCGTCGGTCAAGCTCACGCCAGTCCTGGTGCCGGCCGGGTCCAGCACGGGCCCGGGTTCCTCCGTGACGACGTCGCTGGCGGATCGCGGCGGCTCTGGAGGCCACCCGACTCCGCCGCGCTGCTGGATCTGCGGGGTCGCCCTCTCGCCTTGCTCTCGCCTTGCTGCTCGCTTGCGCCCGGCCGCCGACCCGGCGCAGACACGTGGCCTCGAGCGTGGCATGGCGCCCCATGGTCGCTGCCCAGAAGTCCGCCGCTGTCGACGTCAAAGGTGCCGGAAAGGGTGCGCCGTCGAGCACCGGCGGGGGCATCGCGCCGTCGAGCGTGGGGCCGCGCTTCCTGGCCTTTGTCGTCGAGACCCACCCCTTTGCCTGGGCCGCGGCCCGGCGCGCCTGGAGCAAGACCGGCACCGAGACGCGCGATCCCGACGCCCTCGGCGCCCTCGGCGCCACCGTCGGCCGGGCCCTCGTCGAGGAGCTCGCCCACCCCGAGCGCGACCTGCCCGAGACGCAGCCGTTCGTCGACGCCAGCACCCGCCACGCCGCGGAGATCGCCCGCCTGGCCCGAGACGTCGACGGCTTCTTTGCCCGCGAAGCCATCGCCGCCAGCATCACCGCCGACGAAAAACGCGCGCTGCTGCGGGGGATCGTCCTCACGCGTGCCGTCGACAACAAGCTCAAGCAGCTCTTCTTGTCGTCGGAGATGCGCTACGGCGAGAAGGGTTTTCAGGGCAAAGGCTTCCGCTCGCTCGGGCAAGAGGCCATCGGCGCCGCCGCCCTGCGCCTGCGCCGCGGACCGGCCTATGACGACGGCGGCCAGTGGTCGGGCGACGTCGTCGGCCCGTTGATCCGCGACCTCGGCGTATCGCTGGCGTTCGTCGCGGCCGAAGCCCCCGCCGTCGGCGAACCCGACGATGGCCTGGCGATGTGCCTGAACGCCCAGGTGGGCAAGAGCGGCGCGCCCAACGACGGCAAAGACCTGCACCTCGGGATGCCGTCACGCGGCGTGTTCATGGTGGCGGCGCCGTTGTCGATCGCGACGTGCACGATGACCGGGGCGGCGCTCGGCTTCTTGAAGAAGCGCGAGCAGCGGGTGGCGTTTTCGTTCATCGGCGAAGGCGGCAGCTCGCTCGGTGAGTGGCACGAGGCGATCAACCTGGCCGCCGTCCAGAAGCTGCCGATCGTCTTTTGCGTCGAGAACAACCAGACGGCGCTGTCGACGTCGTTGGCCGAGCAGTCGCGGGTGCGGACCTTTGCCGACAAGGCCCTCGGCTACGGCATCCCCGCGGTCACCATCGACGGCACCGACGCCATCGCCATTGCCGCCGCCTTTGCCTGGGCCGCCGATCGCGCCCGCGACGGCCACGGCCCCGCGCTCATCGAGACCGTGGCCATGCGCATGTGCGGCCACGCCCACCACGACGACATGCTGTACCTCGGCAGCGACCCCGTCCTGGGCTTCGGGCTGCCAGCGCTGTCGGAGCTCAGAGGATCCGAGAAGGGCTACGTCGACAAGCAGAAGTACGCGCAGTGGGCGACCCGCGATCCCCTCGCCCGCCTGGCGAGCGCGCTGCAAGCCGAAGGCGTCATCGCCGCCGGCGACGTCGTCACCATGCAAGACGAAGCCACCCGCCGCGTCGACGACGTCGTCGCCGGGCTGCGCGAGCGCCCCTGGCCCGACAGCAAAAAGGCCGGCCACGGCGTGTTCTCGACCAGCGACCGGGTGCTCGGCCACGAGGCGGCGACCGCCCTGCCTGCCCTGCCCCGCACGTCGTCATCGTCATCGTCGTCGTCGTCGTCGTCGGCGAGCTTGCGCGTGATCGAAGAAGCGCCGGCGTTCCATCCCAAGGGCGCCACCTTGCTCGACGCCTGCGGCCAGGGACTGCTCGAGGTCGTCCAGGAAATTCCCGAGGCATTTTTGCTCGGCGAAGATCTGGCGCCGCCGTATGGCAACGCCTTTTTGTTGTTGAAGCCGCTGCTTGAAAAGTACGGTGATCGCATCATGAACACGCCCATCGCCGAGGGCGCCATCATCGGCGCCTGCGTCGGTGCGGCGCTGGTCGGCTTGCGCCCCATCGGTGAAATCCAGTTCAATGATTTCGTCGCCTCTGGCTTCAATCAATTGGTCAACAATGCGGCCAAGCTGCACTACCGCGCGGGCACAAAGGTGCCGATGACCTTGCGCATGCCGTGGGGCGGGCTGCGGCGGGCCGGGCCCTTCCATTCGCAAGACACGTCGCCGTGGTTCTTCCGCAGCTTCGGCTTGAAGATCGTGGTGCCTTCGACGCCCCACGACGCCCGGGCCCTGATGCACGCCGCCGTCGTCGACGACGATCCGGTGCTGTTCTACGAGCACATCGGCCTCTACCGCGATCCGAAAATTAAGCAGGTGCTGCCCGAGAAGCGCCCGCTCATCCCCCTCGGGCAGGCCGCGTTCCGGCGGCTCGGCGACGACCTGACGATCCTCAGCTACGGCGCCTACGTACACAAAGCCGCCGCCGCCGCCGACGCGCTCGTCAACGACGGCATCTCCTGCGACGTCGTCGACCTGCGCTCGCTGGTGCCGCTCGACTGGGAGCGCATCGAGGCCTCGGTGCGGCACACCGGCAAGGTGCTGCTGGTGGGCGAAGACAGCCGCACGGGGTCGGTGCTCGAGAGCATCGCCAGCAAGATCGGCGAATCATTGTACGAGCACCTCGACGGACCGGTGCGCGTGCTGGGCGCCCTGGATACCCCCGTCCCCTATGCCCCCTCACTGGAGGACGCGTTCCTGGTCAGCGATGACCAGCTGCGGGAGACGGCAAAGGCCCTGGCCCTCTGGTAACTGACGCGCATGCGCACCGTCCCCACCGTTGCTTTGGCCCTGATCGTGGCCGTGGTCGTCGTCTCGTCGGGCGGGATGGGCGCGGCCTGCACGCCCGGCAAGGTCGACACCCTCGTGCAGCTCAGCGAGCAGAACGACTGCGCCGTCGACGAAGACTGCTGCATCGTCGAAGAGGCCTGCACCGCCCGCGTCTTTCTCGTCACCGCCGACGAATTCGACGTCGCCCGCGATGCCGCCGAATTCGACGAGGGCGGCACCTGCAACGACTGCCTGGTGCCGGCGACGACGACGGCCTGCGTCGATGGCCGCTGTCAGGGCACGAGCTTCCCGCCCGACGTGAGCCTGGCCGATGGCGTGCCGCGCTCGTCGTGTGGCGGCCGCCAGGTGGTCTTGCGCGACGACGGCGACGCCGCGCCGGCGGTGACCTTCGAGCAGTTCTTTGGCTGCGACGGCCTCAACAAATGAGCCGGGCGCGCGCGCTGAAGCGAGCGTTGAGCCGAGCGCGCTGCTGACCGTTTGTCGTGGGGCGATCTGGCCGTGCCCCCGCAGAGGTGGGGCGCGATGGCCGATCGGCACGATGAACCCGGCGAAGAATCGGCCGAAGCGGCAGGTTTTTGACGACGACAAACCCGGGATCGGCTGCGGTGGCGCGTTGCTTGCCTTGACGGCCCCCCGGCTCTGCCTATTGTCCACGCGTCGACGCGACCCAGATTCCCACCCGTAACACGTCAAAAAACCAAGCGTTTCAGCGCCCGCTTCGTCGGGTGCGGCCAGCAAAGAGGAGCACAACCATGGGCAAGATCATCGGCATCGACCTCGGCACCACGAACTCGTGCGTCGCTGTCATGGAGGGCGGCGAGCCCAAGGTCATCGCCAACGAAGAAGGCACGCGCACGACGCCGTCGGTCGTCGCCTGGTCCAAGGATGGCGAGGTGCTCGTCGGCCAGGTGGCCCGCCGCCAGGCCGTCACCAACCCGCGCAACACCGTCTATTCGGCCAAGCGTTTCATCGGTCGCCGCTTCAACGAGGTTGCCAGCGAGCTCAAGCGCGTGCCCTACGACGTCGTGGCCGCCGGCAATGGCGACGCCGTCTTCAAGATGCAGGGCAAAGAGGTCACGCCTCCCGAGGTCGGCGCCAAGGTGCTGATGAAGCTCAAGCGGGCCGCCGAGCAGTACCTCGGCGAGCCCGTCACCGAAGCCGTCATCACGGTTCCCGCCTACTTCAACGACGCCCAGCGCCAGGGCACGCGCGACGCCGGCCGCATCGCCGGTCTCGACGTCAAGCGCATCATCAACGAGCCCACCGCGGCGGCCCTCGCCTACGGCCTCGACAAGCAGAAAGAAGAAAAGATCGCCGTCTATGACTTCGGCGGCGGCACGTTCGACATCTCGATCCTCGAGGTCGGTGAGAACGTCGTCGAGGTCATCGCCACCAACGGCGACACCCACCTCGGCGGCGACGACATCGACAACGCGGTGATGGAGTACCTGATCGCCGAGTTCAAAAAGGAGAACGGCCTCGACGTCAGCAACGACAAGATGGTCGTCCAGCGCCTGAAAGAGGCCGCCGAAAAGGCGAAGATCGAGCTTTCGGGCGTCGCCCAGACCGAGATCAACCTGCCGTTCTTGACCGCCGACGCCACCGGCCCGAAGCACATGAACCTGACCTTGAGCCGCTCCAAGCTCGAGCAGATCATGCAGCCCTTCGTCGACCGCTCGATGGAGCCGCTGCGCAAGTGTCTGGCCGACGCCAAGCTGAAGCCCGGCGAGATCGATCAGATCGTCCTCGTCGGCGGCTCGACGCGCATCCCGATGGTGCAAGAGGCCGTGAAGAAGTTCTTTGGCGGCAAAGAGCCCAACCGCTCGGTGAACCCCGACGAAGTCGTGGCACTCGGCGCGGCCGTGCAGGGCGGCGTGCTCGGCGGCGAGGTCAAAGACCTGCTGCTGCTCGACGTCACGCCGCTGTCGCTCGGCATCGAGACCCTGGGTGGCGTGAACACCGTGCTCATCCCGCGCAACACGACGATCCCGACCAAGAAGTCCGAGGTGTTCTCGACGGCGTCCGACTCGCAGACCTCGGTCGAAGTGCATTGCCTGCAGGGCGAGCGTGAGATGGCCAAAGACAACCGCACCCTGGGGCGCTTCCACCTCGACGGCGTTCCGCCGGCGCCGCGTGGCATCCCGCAGATCGAGGTCACGTTTGACATCGACGCCAACGGCATCGTCAACGTCTCGGCCAAGGATCGCGCGACCGGCAAGGTGCAACACATCACCATCACCGCCTCGTCGGGCCTCTCTGAGGGGCAGATTCAGCAGATGGTGAAAGACGCCGAAGCCAACGCCTCCGAAGACAAGAAGCGGCGCGAAGTTGTCGAAGAACGCAACAAGCTTGATTCGATGATCTACAACATCGAAAAGATGCTGAAGGAAAACGGCGACAAGCTGGCCGCCGAGCTCAAGGCCCCGGTCGAAGAGGCGGTCAAGACGGCAAAGGCCAAGCTCGACAGCCAGGACGCCACCGAGCTCAAGGCGACTCTCGAGGAGCTCACAAAGGCGAGCCACAAGATGGCCGAAGAGCTCTACAAGCAGGGCGCCGCGCAGCCGACGCCGGACGGCGCGCCTGCTTCCCCCGGCCAGCCGGGCGAAGGCAAAGCGGCCGACGGCGGCGACAAACCTGATGATGTGGTGGATGCCGAATTCGAAGAAGCACCCCGCAACTGAAAATCGCGCAACTTACGCGCCATGACCACGAAGAAGAGCGGCTCTTGCCGCTCTTTTTCTTTACTGCATTCTGGTCCGTGCCGGTGCGCGCCGGATCTGTCGCTTCAGTCGGCAGCGCCCGCGCCGATGCCGGTGTGAGGTGCGCATGCCCGTCTCCCACCCCGCAACGACGGCGCAGGCCCCTGCCCCCGCCGGGCCCGAGATCAAGGCCAGCTATTTCGCGGGCACCCTCGCCTCGCTCGAGGTGCTGGGGCCCGATGCCGTGGCAAAGGCGCGTGAGCGTCTGCCGCACGTCTTTCGCGGGTTTGACGGCCTGTCGCGTCTCGGCTGGGTGCCGCTGCAGTGGGACCTCGAGGTCAGTCGCCTCGTTGCCGAAATCGGCGGTCTCGGCGCCGTGCGCATCACCAACCGACAGGCGTTGCTGTCTGCGATCGACGGACCGTTGCTGCGGCCCTTCGTGCAGACCGGCGTTTCGTTGTGGGGGCCGTCGCCGCGCACATTTCTGCGCTTCATTGCCAGGGTCTGGCAGGCGAGCACGCGCGACCTCGGCTCCATCGTCGTGGCCGGCCTCGACGACCACAGCGCCACCCTCTCGCTCGTCGAGCTGCCTCCCGCGGCCCTCGACGGTGTCTGGCTCGAGGGCTTCTGCGGCCTCGTTGAGGGCATCTACGAAACCACGCACCACCACGGGCAGGTGCCGTCGCCGCGCGTCGCCAACGGTCAGGCCGTCTTTGAGCTGACGTGGTCGAGAGCCCTCGCTCGCCGCCGTCGACGCCTGGTGGACGTGGATGACACACCACCGGCCTTGCCGGGCTGACCTGCCTGTGCACGCTGCCCGCAGGGTGAGCAAGCTCTCGGCATGATCACGGTCCGCTACTTCGCTGCCGCCCAGGAGCGCGCCGGCATCGCCCGCGAAGAGCTCGACATCGCCACCGGCACCACGGTCGCTGCCCTGCGTCTGGTGCTGTCGGCGAAGCACCCGGCCCTCGAATCGGTCTTGCGGCAGTCGCGCCTGGCACTCGACCAGCGCTTCGCCAACAACGCCGACGTCGTCGTCGATGGCTGCGAAGTGGCGGTGATTCCGCCCGTGGCCGGCGGATGACCGGGCACCTGTTGAAGGCCCGCGTCGTCGACCGGCCTCTGTCGCTTGATGGCTGCGTGGCCCGGGTGCAGCACGCCGGCGCCGGCGCCGTCGTCGTCATGATGGGCTGCGTGCGCGACCACACCACGAAGAACGGACAACGCGTCGCCGTCACCGGACTCGACTACGAGGCCTACGTCGAGATGGCCGAGGGGGTCATCGCCGACATCGTCGCCGCCGTCGAAGCCGAGCACGCGCTGCCCGGGAGCGGGGGGGTCCGCGGTTACGTCGAGCACCGCACCGGCTCCCTCGCCGTCGGCGACACCGCCGTCGTCGTTGCCGTCTCGAGCCCGCACCGCAAGAGCGCGTTTGTCGCCTGCGAAGCCATCATCGATCGTCTTAAGCACGACGCCCCCATCTGGAAGCGCGAGCACGACGAGCACGGCGTCACCTGGGTCGGGCTCGGCCCGTGACGACGCTGGCCCCCGGGCAACGCCTCGAGCAGCTGCGCATCGACGGCGTCGACGACGAAGGCCGCGGCCGCTGCGTCGTCGAGGGTTGGGACGTCGCCGTGCGCGGGGGCTTCCCCGGCGACGTCGTCGCCGCTGCCATCGTCGAGGTCGTCTTTGCCGCGCGCCGCCTGGCGCAGGTGCGCCGCCTCGATGCGCTGCAGCCGTC
>JBKJNL010000338.1:0-2878 GCA_046593615.1 Myxococcota bacterium
CCGGCTGCATCGTCACCGTCGAGAGCCCGCTGGGTCGCTTGACGCCCGCCGGCGCCAACCCCGTGGTCGAAGGCCAGATCACCGCCTGGGAGATCGACCAGATCGTCGCGGTCGACGAGTGCCTGGCCAGCGTCGCCAGCGCCACCGCCATCGACGCCACGCACGTGGTCGTCACGATGAGCCGCGCCGTCGACGCCGACAGCCTGCTCGCCAACGGCTCGCAGTTCAGCATCGTCGACGGTGCCACGCCCCTCGCCGTCAGCGCCGCCGTCGTCGACGGCAACAAGGTCACGCTCACCACCGCGACGCAGACCGCGGGCACCGCCTACACCGTCACGGTCGGAGCCACGGTGCTCGATGCATTCGGCAGCGCCTACGACGCCACCGCCAACACCGCCGACTTCACCGGCTTCCAGGCGCTCGGCCTCGTCATCAACGAGGTCGACTACGACCAGCCCAGCGTCGACAGCGACGAGTGGGTCGAGGTCATCAACCTGGGCGCGACCGCCGTGAACCTGACCACCGTCGACGTCATCTTTGTCAACGGCGCTGACGGCGTCACGGGCCGCCGCCTCGTCGGCTCCGGCTCGCTCCAGCAAAACGGCCTCTTCGTCTACCAGTTCGCGCCGAACGATCTGCAGAACGGCCCCGACGCCGTCGTCCTCTGGGACAACGCCAACGATCGCGTCCTCGACGCCGTCGTCTACGGCCAGAACTCCATCGCCAACGTGACCATCGACGGCGTCACCGTCACCCTCACCGGACCGGGGCTCAGCGACCCCGTCGCCGGCTCGATCTGTCGCAATCCCGCCACGCGCCTCTACGAAGAGTGCCTGGTCACCTCGAAGAACGCCGCCAACCCCTGAGCGACGACGTCACGACGGCCGAGAGCCGGCTCAGCGGCCCCCGAACACCGGGGGCCGCTTTTCTTTGTGCGCCAGCAATCCCTCGAGGAGGTCTTTGCTCTGCAGCGCCGGTTGGCGGGCGGCTTCGGCGGCGGCGAGGTCACCGGCGTCGACGGCGCGCAGCGCCTGCAGGGTGCCGCTGACGGCGAGGGGCGCGTGGCCGGCGATGCTTCTGGCGAGGGCGAGGGCATGGGCGCGGGCGTCGTCGACGACGTCGTGGATGAGGCCCCAGCGGCGGGCGTCGATCGCGGCGAAGGGCACGCCACCGATGAGCACGCGCTCGGCATTGCCGCCGAGCACGCGGCGAAAGCGACGCAGCCCGCTCACCGGATACACAAGCCCGAGGCGCACCGCGGGCACGCAGAAGGTCGCTGTCGACGACGCCACGCGCAGCTGGGCTGCCAGGCACAGCTCGACGGCGCCGCCCCAGCAGTCGCCTTCGACGGCGGCGATGACGGGGACCGGGCAGGCTTCGAGGGCGTCGGCAGCGGGGGTGATGGGATCGACGCCGCGCGCGCGCTCTCTCTCGTCGAGCGCGCCGAGGTCGAAGCCCGACGAGAAGGTCAGCCCCGCGCCCTGCAGCACCACCGCGCGGATCGGTTGCCGCGACGACGACGGCGCCCGCGGCAGCGCGTCGATCAAGGCAGCGAGCATCGCCGGCGTCAGCGCGTTCTTCCTGGCCGGCTGCGACAGCGTCAAAACGCGGACGACGCCGCGCCCTTCAGCGTCGGCGTCATCGTCGCCAAGGTCGTCGATGACGTCATCGATAACGTCAGCGCTGACGTCATCGATGAAGAGGGATCCAGGCGGTGGGGTCATGCCCCAGCTTCGTCTTCAGTGGGCCGTGAAGACAAACGGATAGGTCACGTTGACGACGCCGCCACCGACCGGCGCCGGGAACTTCAGCGAGCGCATGACCCGCTGCACGCAGTCACCGACGGCCGGTCTGGCAAAGGTCGACTGGGGGATCGTGGCCGCGACGACGTCGCCGCTGCTGCCGATGGTCCATTGGGCGACGACTTTTCCTTCGAGGCTCGGGTCCTGGTTGAGCTCTTTTTCGTAGCAGTAGCGGATGCGGCTCAGGGCCCGGTCGACGACGCGCTGGATCTCTTCGCGCGACATCGAGCCGATGTAGATGATCTTGCCGCCGTCGAGCTTGCCGCGCTTCACGCCCCGACCGGTGAGGTCGATGCTGCCATCGCCACCGGGGCCCCTCGTCGACGAGCCGCTGCCGATGACGCCGATGCCGACGGCGTCGCCGCCGCCGCCGCCGCCCATGGGTCGGGTGCCGAGGCCCGAGCCGCCGGCGACGCCGACGCCGTTGAGCTGCGACAGCGCCAGGGCCACCGGGTTGCCGCTGCCAAGGACGCCGCCGGTCGCGGGGCCCACGAGCCCCAGCTCCCGCAGCGCGGCCATGGCCAGTGCGCTGTCTTGATCGCGCCGCTGTTTCAGGGTCTGCATCTTGCGCGGCTTCGCCGACGCGGCCGCGGCCAGCGTCGTCGGTCGGCGCTGCTTCACCGCTGGCGGCGGCGGCAACAGCGTGGGCTGCTTCGCCGGCGTGAGGTTGGCGCGAGCGATGGTCAGGCGACCCCGGCCGAGGTCGTCGTCGCCGAGCTCTGGAATCTTCGGCGTCAGACGCAGCCCGACCACGGTGCCCATCGCGAGGATCAAGGCGACGGCGACGTTGCGCCACCAGGCGACGTCGACGACGTCGTCGCGGACGGCAGCGCAGGCGCTGGCGGCGCAGACCCTCAGCTCGAGAGGCCCGCAGCGCAGGCCGAAGGGCTCGTCGTCGAGCAGGCTGCGGCGCACGCCGTCGACGACGACGCCGCCGGAGACGACACCGATGATGCTGCCGGCGACGGCCAGCTGGCGGCCGCGGGCCACACGCTCGAGGCCCATGAGGCGACCGTTCCATCGGATTTCAAACTGCAGGCTCGGGACATCTTTGGACAACATGGATCCTCCCGGTG
>JBKJNL010000421.1:0-5670 GCA_046593615.1 Myxococcota bacterium
TCCGAGTGGGTCGACGCCATCGCCGGCACCACCGTCGACGCCATCACCGACCGCGCGCCCGCCTGAAGTCGGCTGACTGCACCACGAGCCGACGGAGCCTGCTCAGGCTTTGCGCGCGCCCGGCGTCGGCCGCGCCGGTCGGTCGCCCGGTGCCTTGAGCGTCGGCTGCCCCTTCGGCGCCGCCGCGTCGGGCACGGTCCGCCCGGACTTCTTGGCGCGATCGACGCGGAACTGCTCGCCCATCGCCGTGCGATCGCCGACGGCAAAGAAGGAGTCGTGGGCGTTCTGCAGCTCGTCGATCACGTGGGTCGTGACCTCGCGCAGCAGGTCTTTGGCGAGGTCGAGCACCTCGACGTCGGTGACGAAGTTGGCGGTCTTGCGCACCTTGGGGTCGACGGCCGCGCGGACGACGGTGAGGTAGAGCGCGATGGCCTGCGCGGATTTGTAGCTCTGGATCCCGAGCTGGAATTTGAGATCGCGCTTGGCGTCGACGAAGGTCAGCCAGGTGACGCCGAGGTCCTGCAGGAGCTCGTTGTCGGCGACGATCTTCTGGAGCGGGCGATGACCAAAGGCCACGTTCAACAGCGGCAGACGCGGGTCCTTCATGAGGGCGTCGAGGCGCGGCCGCGGCAACGAAGCCAACAGGTGGCCGAGCACCTGGTGGGGCTTGGGGTCTTCGCCGAGCTTGGCCGCGTACTCTTTCTTGGCCTTTTCCGAGATCGGGCCGAGCACGGCTTCAAGCACCTTCCAGCGCTCGAGGAATTCCAGGTGCGGCTTGGGCGCCTCGACCTGGTCGTCGCTGCGATCGCGCTTCTGGCCCTGGACGAATTGCTGCTGCTTCTTTTGCGGCCCGAGCTGCTCGCGGCTGGCCTCGTCGTCTTGCTGACGAAGCTTCTCGGCCTTGGACTCGTGGGTGCGTGCCTTGACGAGCACCGACGGCTCGGGCTTCCTCAGCTTGAGGCTCTCGGCGACCGATTGCGGCAGCTTCGGCGTAAACTTCATAGGACCTCTGGGTCTCGTTCTGGAGCGTACTTCTCGTTCTTCTCAGTGGGCGACCCGTCACAGGATTTTGCGGCGCCGGGCCGCCGTCACCTGCCGACTGTCGTCGTGCGCAACCTCGTGGAGACGGCGTGACCGAGCGGAAGCGACCGGGGCCAACCGATGGCAGCAAGGGCGCCGCCGACCCCGGCGCGGCGAAGTCGTCGTCGTCGTCGACTTCATCGAGCACGTCATCGAGCACGTCATCGAGCACGTCGTCGACCCCCTCATCGACGGCCGCTTCGACCAGGCCGCCGACGGCCGCGTCGACGCTCGCATCGGCGACGGCAACCGCAACAACGGCAGCAGCAAAGCCGAAAAAAGTCGGGCGCTCGTTGCCCGTCCTGGCGTCGACCCCGCCGACGCGGGTCGGAGGCGTCGATCCCCTGGCCGGCGTCTCGGTCGACGACACGGCGCTCTCGGCCCGCTGGCCCGAGCCGGTGCTCGTGCTGTCGGATGACGAGCGCAAATCGCGGGTGCGTGCGGGCCTCGACAGCGTGCTGTTTGACGACGTCAAATCAGATGGCAGCCGGGTGACGCGGGGCTTTATCCGCGCGGTGCTGCGCGTGCCGCTCGAGGCCCCAAAAGGCCGCGTGTACGGCGTCTTTGTCGAGGTCGATCGCGCCGGCTACGCCGCGTTGCAGCGGGCCTTCAAAGACAAGATTCCCGCCCGCGTCACCGCCCGCCTGGCGACGCGCCTGCCGTTCCTCGATGACGCCTACGGCAGCGACGTCGTCGTCGAAGAAGACGGCTCCGACCGCCGCGCCCGCGTCGTCGAAGCCAACAGCGGGTCGCTGCAGGCCGGCCCGCAGGTCGGCCCGCGCCTGGCAAAGAAGACCCGATCGTGAGCAACAGCGGGGGCGCGCGCCTGGCGGCGGCGGACCCGCCGACGACGCTGCCGATGGCGACGCTGCCGACGCTGCCGACGCTGCCGATGACGTCGACGACGACGGTGGCCCTGGGTGGCGAGCGCTTGCAGCAGCTGGCCCGCGAGATCGCCCGCGAGATGGAGGGGCGCCGCCGCTCGGTCACCCGCACCGTGGCCATCGCCCTCGGCGTCGCCGTCGCCGTCGCCGTCATCGGGGCCTGCGCCAGCTTCGGCGGCGTCGGCTTCTACCTGCTGGCCGTCGCCGTCATCGCCAGCACCCTCGGCATCAGCGTCAGCGTGGCCACGCTGGCGTTGTCGACGGCGGCGGTGGAGGCTTTTGTGCGCCTGCACTGGCGGCGGCTGGCGGCGAGCTACGGCTTCGATCCGCAGATGGCGGCCATCGCCCTCGAAGAGGCGCGCACCTCGCTCTACGAGGAGGAAAAGGCCCGCATCGAGGCCTTTCAGGGGCGCCAGAAGCCCAGGCGCTGAACGCGCTCGACCCGCGCGCCCAGCGACGGAGCACGAAGACGTCATCCGAGATGATGTTGATTTTGCTGCCTTCATCGCGAGCGGAGCCCAGCGGAACAAGGGCGCCCGCGAGGGCAAAGAACATTCCGTGGCCGGATGATGCCGCCGACGCAGTCGGCAAGATCATCCGGCCACGGAGTCAGCGCAGGGCGCGCAGCGCGGCGCAGGCGGCGCCGTAGCCGTTGTCGATGTTGACGACGACGACGCCCGAGGCGCACGAGGCCAGCGAGGCGTTGAGCGCCGTCTGTCCGCCGTGGGACGCGCCGTAGCCGACCGACGTGGGCACAGCGACCACCAGGCCCGGCACGAGGCCACCCATGACGCTGACCATGGCCGCGTCCATGCCGGCGACGACGATGACGACGCGGCAGCGGGCCAGCTCGTCGACGCGGGCCAGCAGGCGGTGCAGGCCGGCGACGCCGACGTCGACGACCTCGAGGGCGGCTTCGTGGTGGTAGGCGAGCGTACGCAGGCACTCGCGGGCCACGGGCACGTCGGAGGTGCCGGCGCACACGACGGCGACGCGACCGGAACGGGCTTCTTCTGCTGTCCACTGGAACGTCGCCGTCTTCGAGATCCTGTCATAGACGATCCCGTGCGACGCCGACAGGTGCGCGGCCGCGCTCTCGTCGAGACGCGTCAAGAACAAGGACAATTTTTGAGCCGTTGCCTGCTGCAGAATGGTCGACATCTGTTGGGGCGATTTCGACGCACAATAGATGTGCTCGGGCAGGCCGGTGCGCTCCCGCCGCGCGAGGTCGAGGTTGACCTCGGGGACCGCGCCAGCGTGGGGGCCGACGCCGGGGGTGTGCCTGGGCCCGAGCGGCCCTCCAGCGGGAGACCTCGGGCCGCTCATGCCTCGCCCGCCAGCGCCAGGATCGCGGACCACTCCACGTCGCTGACCGGTGTGACGCTCAGGCGCGATTGTTTCACCAACAACATATTCGACAGCATCGCGTGTTCCTTCAGCTGGGCGAGGGTGACCGGCTTCTTGAGCTTGCGCACCGGTTTGACGTCGACGGCCACCCACCGGTCGGCCGGCTCGCCCTCGGATTCGGCCTGCGGATCCGGGTAGTGTTCTTTGACGATTTCGCAGATCCCCACAATCTCTTTGGGACCGACGGAGTGGTACACGAGCGCCTGCTCACCCCGGGCCATCGCCTTTAGGTTGTTGCGCGCCGTGTAGTTGCGCACGAGGTCCCAGCAGGTCTTTTTGTCCTGCTGGAGCTGCTCGAACGAATAGGTCTCGGGCTCGGTCTTCACCAACCAGCGGGCCATGCCATCTCCGTCGTCGTCGCCGTCTACGTCATCGTTGCGACGATCGACGTGGCGCCGTGTCGACGGAAAATCAAAGGGGGCCCGTCTTTGGCCGCGACCGCTGCTCAGTCGCAGACGCCGGGGGCGGCGAAGCGGACGATGGGGCCGTCGCCGGAGCGCGCGCACCCCGTCGAGGCCGCGCCCGTCTTGATGCAGCAGGCGCTGCCCGTGGTCAGACCCTGGGCGTTGCGCTCGCACGGGTTGTTGAGGGCGCAGGTGTTGGTCGTCGTCGACAGCGCGCGCGCGCAGCCATTGAACGTCGCCAGGCTGTCGGTCTCGAGGCCGCACAGCACGGGCCGCACCCGCAAGGTGTAGGGGCCGGCGACGTCGTCGGCAAAGGTCGTGACCACGACGTTGTTGGTGGTGAACGCGAGCTCTTCGAGGGGCAGCTCGATCAACGAATTCTGCCGGTCGCTCGCCGGGAAGTCGTCGTTGACGGCGACGCCCTGGCACTGGTCGTTGTTGGGTCCAAAGGCGTCGTCGATGACGGCCAGGAACGGGTCGAACGCCGTCGAGCGCAGCGCGACGGTCAGCGACACGGGCGGCGGGTTGGTGGTGTCGTTGAGCAACGTGTTCACCACGTTGGCGATCGGTGCGACGTCGAGGGTGTAGGCGTCGAGCAGGTGGTCGCCGGTCTCTTGCGCGGTGCTCAGGCGATCGTGGACGTTGGTGCCGCTGCTGACGTCGAGGGTCTCGCTCAGGTCGGCAAAGGGCGGGACCACGAAGCCCTGGAAGGCGTCGCACACCGGCCCGCTGTAGTCGCAGACGCCGGCGTTGCAGACCTGGAATTCTGGACAGACGACGCCGGCGCAGGGGTCGGCGGGCTCGCCTTCGCCTTCGCCAACGGGGACTTCGCCTTCGCCCTCGCCGACGGGGCCTTCGCCTTCGCCTTCGCCGCCGCCGCCGCCGACGACGACGCAGGCGTCGTTCTGGCAGGTCTCGCCGGGATCGCACTCGTCGCTGGTGAGGCAGGCGCCGCACAGCAGGGTGCCGCCCTCGTCGAAGCAGACCTCTTGGGGGGGGCAGTCGGCGTTGTCCTGGCAGGCGTCTTCGGCTTCGCCCTCGCCGACGTCGCCCTCGCCTTCGAAGCCTTCGCCTTCGCCCTCGGTGGGTCCGGGGCCGTCGCCCTCGCCTTCGGTGGGCAGAACCGGGACGCGCTCGTCGGCGACGCACTCGCCGGCGACGCACAGGGCGGCGGTCCCGCAATCGGCGGCCACGGCGCACTCGGACCCGACGGGGTTCTGGCAGGCCCCGGCGATCGCGACCAGCGCGGCGGACAGCGCGACGAACAGGGCGCCGGGCACGGCGGACAACGACGAGGGGGCGGAGGGCGAACGCACGACGTCGAGGATAGCCCGTCGTCGCCCCAGCCACCCCTTTGCCGTTTGGGACAGCCGACGGATCTCGCTTGCCGAACGTGAGTGACCCGGATATGTCCAGTATATCTGGACACGACCAGGTCAAAACGGAGTCAGACATGATCAGCAAAATGGTGACCGCAGAAGAAGTACGCGCTGGCGATCGCGACGCCTTTGCCCGGCTCTTCGAGCAGAACCGCGAGCGGTTGTTGGCCCTGGCGCACCGGCTGACTTCGTCGACCGCTGAGGCCAACGACGCCGTGCAAGACGCGTTCGTCAGCATCCTCCAGCACCACGAGGGCTTTCAGGGGGCGGCGCTGCCGAGCACCTGGGTCTATCGCGTGACCGTGAACGCGGCGTTGATGCGCATGCGCTCGGCCCGCCGCAAGCGCGCCGACAGCCTCGACGCCCTGCCCGTCGACGTCGCCGAAGCCACCCTGCACGCCGCCCACGTCGGCCACGATGACGTCGACCCCGCCGAAGGCGCCGATCGCGCCGGCCGGCAGGCGGTGCTGGAGCGCGCGCTGTCTCGCTTGAAGCCGCTCGACCGCCAGATCGTCG
>JBKJNL010000477.1:0-2687 GCA_046593615.1 Myxococcota bacterium
CGACGACGACCACGACGACGACCACGACGACGACCACGACGACGACCACGACGACGACACGACGATGACGACCGACGGCGACGACGCAGCCGAGGTTGTGCCGTCAGCCTTCAGCGCTTGTTCAGCGCTTCTTTTCGATGGTCTCGGGGGCGGCTTCGACGGCAAAGAGGTCGCGCGCATCGGCGCCCTCGACGGTGCCCTCGACGGCAATGGCCTCGATCATCCAGATCGAGCCTTCGCGATAGACGAGCTGGGCGCGCTCGCCCTTCTTGAGGCTGCCCGTGACCATGCGCGCCTGCCAGGTGGTGCCCTGGAAGCGGATCCGACCCCGGTCGTGCTCTTCGCTGACGTCATCGACGACGTCGACCAGCTCGCCCATGGAGTCGCGGTCGTGCTCGACGTCGGTGCGATCCTTCTTCACGTCGCTCTTGCCGCCCGGCAGGAACTTCTGCACCAGCGGGCGAAACGGCAGCACCAGGCCGAGCGAAATCACCGACCAGATCAAGAAGCTGATCGGCACGCTCTCGACGAGGCCGACGCCGCGCAAGCCCGCCGTCATCAGCGCCGCCACGCCCAGGAAGACCGTGAACAAAGACGGCACGATCAGCTCGCTGGCGATGAGCAGCGCTCCGCCGACGAGAAAGGCGAGGGTCCAGGGGTCCACGCCTCCTGTGTCCGCCGGGGGCCCCGCGCGGTCAACAGCACGGTCAACAGCACGGTCAACAGCACGGTCGACAGCGCAAGGGCCGAAGGAGCCGAACACACGGCGGGCGAGGCCATCGGGCGATCACGGTCCTCGGTCAAAGGGCCGATGCCGATGGGTCCCCCGGATCCGGGTTGGAACTGCATGCTCCGTCACGACGGGTGACCGATGAACCTGCTTCTGACCGCGCTCCTTCCGCTGCTGGCGCCCGACAGCGTCTTTGTCGCCGAGGTCGTTTACGACCCCGTCGGCGAAGAGCCGTTTGGCGAGTGGGTCGAGCTGGTCAACGTCGCCGACGTCGCCGTCTCGCTCGATGACCTGCGCCTGTCCGACTGCGAGAGCGAGCCCGACAACGAAGGCATCCTGCGCTTCCCCGCCGGCGCCAGCATCCCTGCCTGGGGCTCCGTCGTCGTCGCCAACCGCGCCAGCGACTACCTCGCCCGCAGCGGCCGCCGCGCCGACTTCGAGGTCAAGCCGTCCGACGCGGCCGTGCCCGACCTGACCGCCGACGTCGCCCTCGGTGGCACCCTGCAGCTCAGCCTGGCCAACAGCACCGACGAGATGCTGCTGCTCGATGACAGCGGGCTCATCATCGACGGCGTCACCTGGGGCCGCAGCGCGCCCCTCGCCGGCCTCGCCGACGTCGACGCCGGCGAAGGACAGTCTGCGCAGCGCGACTTCTCGGCCGTCGACGGTCCCGGCCCCTGGCGCGTCGGCGCCCCGACCCCGGGCACCGTGCTCATCGGCGACGTCCCCGGCGGCGGTGAAGGTGAAGGTGAAGGTGAAGGCGAAGGCGAAGGCGAAGGCGAAGGTGAAGGTGAAGGCGAAGGCGAAGGCGAACCCGCGGCGGGCGAAGGCCAAGGCGAAACCGATCCTGCCCAGGAAGCCCCGCCCGACGACGGCGACGACGAGGAGGACGGCGAGGACGGCGAAGGCGAAGGTGAAGGTGAAGAAGCCGCCATCGACGAACCCGCCCTGCCCGTCACCGACCGCGGCGACACCGGCACGCTGACGCCCATCCCACCGCCGGTGCAGGGCGTCGAGGCCGACGCCTCGGGCGGCTGCGCTTCGTCTTCGTCTGCGGCGTCGTCGTGGGCGGCGGCGCTCGCGCTGCTGGTGCTCAGCCGACGTCGACGCTGACGCCGTTTTCGGCGGCCTCACGCCGAGGTTCTGCGAGAGACGCCGCGGTCACCTGCGGAAACGCGTTGCCTGCTCGCACGCAACGGCTCAGCGCCACTCCAGCCGGGGGTGCTGCCGAAAGGCGGCGCGGCCGGGCCACGACAGCGCGCCGCGCTCGACGACGACCGCCGCGACGACGACGACGACGGCCACCAGGGCGGCCTGCGCCAACAGGCGGTTTCGGCCCTGACGCACGAAGAATGCGGGCACGGCAAGGGCCAGCGCCAGCAGGCCCAGGGCGGCGATGAGCACCGGCAACAGCGCGGCGAGGAGGGTGCGCCGCGTCGACGGCAGCGACGCGCGGGCCCAGACTCCGGCGTCGGTCAAGCGCTGCTGCAGCTCGGCCGCGGGCACCGGTCGGGCTTCGACGTCGCCGGCGCGCCGCAGCACGGGCTGGGCGACGTCAACCAAGCGTTGGGGCGCGCCCGGGGGCACCTGGGCCGGGCCAACGACGACGACGTCGATGCCGGCGGGGTCGCGGTAGACGACGACGGAGCGCAGCGGCGGCCGGACGATGGCGAACGAGAAGCCCACCCCCATGACCAGCACCAGCGCGCCAAAGGTCGACAGCGCCACCGCCAGCCACGATGTCGCCGCGGTGGACGGCGACGGCCCGGCGGGTGCGCTTGCCGCCCCGGGACGCGGCACCGGCGCTGACGACGTCGTGGGCGCCGGCACCAGCGGGCCTGAGCGCGACGACGACGACGAAAGCGACGACGACGAAAGCGACGACGACGAAAGCGACGACGACGAAAGCGACGACGACGGCTCGATCGCGGCGGGCCGCGTCACCGAACCTGGAAAC
>JBKJNL010000595.1:0-2523 GCA_046593615.1 Myxococcota bacterium
AGCGCTGGATCGCCGCGGGCGCGCCCATCGAGTGCGCGCTCGCACCCGACGAAGCGCCGCTGGTGCCCCCGGCGCCGCCGCCGGTGACGAACCCCAACGACCTCGACCAGGAGCTGCTGTTCGTGTGCGACGACCCCGGCGCACCCGGCAGCTCGCCGGCGCGCCTGCGCCGCGTCAACGACATCGAATTCAGCCTGGCCGCTGCCAATCCCACCGACGGCAACTTCTCGGCGCCGGTGCGCTTCAACCCGCTGGCGAGCGGCGAGCGCTACTCGACCATGTCTGACAACGCCGGCCTCGACGAAACCACGCTCGGGCTGTTGCTGTTGACGGTGCCGTCGTCGTCGCAGGCCTGGGTGACGCGGGGCCAACCGTCGCGCGTCGGCGGCCGCTACACCACGGTGTTCGACGGGACGCCATCGCGCTTCTACGCCGACACCACGCCGGTCGAGGCCGAGCGCGACGTGTGGATCGATCGCCTCTTGCGGCAGGGCGCGCTGTTTCGCGCGCCCACCGACGACGAGCGGGCGCGCCTGCGGGCCCTGCTCGACGTGCAGCTCGCCAGCGAGACGGCGGTCACCGATCGCGAGACCACGCTGCGCACGGTGGCCTCGGCGGCCCAGCTGATGGCCGGCGCGGTGTTTCGCAGCGAGATGGGCGGTGGGCCGGTCGACGACGCCACCGACGTCAACGGCGCCGGGATCGGGGCGCGGCGCCGCCTCTCGAACGAAGAGCTCGGCCAGGCCCTCGGGCGCGTCATCGGCGCCCACCCGGTCTCGTCGACCTTGTGGGGCACGCCGCCGGCCGACGTCGGCGCGCACCCCGACTGGTCGCGCCCCGATCGCACCGACGGCAGATTGGCCGCTGTGCGCGACGCCATCGACGACGGCACCATCGCCGAGCCGGCGACGATGACGGCGCTCTTGGCCCGCCACCGCGGCGGCGTCGACCCGCTCCGCCTCGACGTCAGCACCGAGCACCGGCAGCTGGGCGACCACGAGGCCGTGCGGCGCGAGCGCGGCGAATACTTCCTCTCCGAAGGCATCGCCTCGTTCTTTCGCGAGTGGCTCGAGGTCGACAACGCCGAGAACGTCTTCAAGGACACGCCGCATGCGACCAGCCGCTTCCTCGACCCGCGCGGCAACGTGGTGAACACCGGCTACGGCCTCGTCACCAGCCGCTTCCGGCGCGAGACGCTGTTGCCGATGCTCGACGACACCATCGCCCGCGCCGTGGTCGAAGCCGAAGCAAACGGCGACGACGTCTTTCGCGCGCTCTTGACCACGCGCATCTTCCGGGTGGGCTCGAACCTGGCCGGCGTCGACGTCAACCGGCCCTGCACGCTGTCGTCGCAGTGCCCGGCGAGCCACCGCCACTGCTACGTCGCACCCGACGCCGGCAACGGCGCGGGCTTCTGCTCGGTCTTTGGCACCAGCGAGCTCAACCGCGTCTTCGACCTCGACGTCGACGTCGACGACACCCAGGCCGCCCGCTGGGTCACGCTGCCCGCGGGCGATCGCGCGGGCGTGCTCACGCATCCGGCTTTTCTCGCGGCCCACGGCGGCAACTTCGAAGACGACGCCTCGGTGGTGCTGCGCGGCCGCTGGGTGCGCGAGAACCTGATGTGCAACGACGTGCCCGGCCTCGAGCTCGTCGCTGTGCCCGCCATGCTCGGGCCGTCGGCCCCCGACCAGCGCGCCCGCGACCGGGTGCGTGAGGCCACCGAAGCCCCGGGCTCGGCCTGCCTGGCCTGTCACGCCGAGATGAACCCCTACGGCTACCCCTTCGAGGTCTACAACCACGCCGGCTTCGTCCGCGCCGACGACCACGGCCGCGCCCCCGACGGCTCGACCACCGTCGTCGACGCCCCCGACGTCTTTCTCAACCGCGACTACGTCGACGCCGTCGACTTCGTCGAAGCCCTGGCCGATTCGCCGTGGGCCCGTCGCTGTTTCGTCCGCAATGTTTTTCGCTCGTTCATGGGGCGCAACGAGACGCCCGCCGACGCCTGCACCCTGGTCCGGCTCGAGGAGGCCTTTGCCGGCGGCTCCTTCTTTGCGCTGCTCGACGCGCTCGTGACCAGCGACGCTTTTCGCTACCGCACCGACCCCGCGTCGTCGTCGTCAACCAGCCCCGCCGGAGGTGCGCCGTGATGCGTCGTCGCCCGCTTCTGCAGCTGCTCGGCACCGCCGCCGGCGTCGCCTTGCTCGGACCGTTCTTGTCGCGTGTCGCCCGGGCCGGCGTGGCGCCTCCGCCGCCGCGCTTCGTGTTCTTTGTCGAAGGCAACGGCTACGAGCCGGTGACCGTGCTGTCGCCGTCGACGCGCGCCGCGCTCGACGCCACGCTGGCCGCGCCCATCGCCGCGGCGCGCTTCTGGCCGAGCCGCTACCGCCACGCCGGCGTCATCGAGACATCGGGCGACCTGCTGGAAACCACCGCGCTGGCCGACCTCGGCGCGCTGTCGGTCAAGACCGCGGTGTTGCTCGGGCTGTCGTCGAAGATCACCGGCGGCGGCCACTCGGC
>JBKJNL010000733.1:0-3759 GCA_046593615.1 Myxococcota bacterium
GGCGACACGCTGCTCGAGCCCCTGGCCCTGTCGCCGTCGCCGTCAGAGCCGCCGCCAGAGCGCGTCAAGGGCGCGATGTTGATCACCCAGTCGGGCAGCTTCGAGCGTCCCTCGAAGCTCCCGTCGTCGGCGACGACGGAGCAGTCGAGCCCGGCGCCTCGTCAGGTGCGCACGACGACGAGCCCGTCGACGAAGCCGGCCGGCAGCGGGGGTCCGCGATCGCTGAGCCTGGCGATGGCTGACGAAGACGGCGAAGACGACTGGTCCCGCGACACCATCGCCGACGCCTCGCCGCTCGCCGAGCTCACGCGCCAGCCCAACAGCAGCGAGCGGCCGCCGCAGACGCACCCGCCGCGGTCGCTGCTCGTCGAAGCCGGCGTCGGCGACATGACCGCCGAAGACAAAGAACCAGAGTCTTCTTCTCAGTAGTGCTTTGACTTCGCAGGCGGCCTGGGTTCCGCCTCGCGCTCCGCTCGCGAGCAAACCGCAAACCCGGATGCTGTCGACGTCGTCGGCAGCATCCGGACACGGAATCAGAATCCGCGCGTGGCCTCGGCGTCGAGCATGCCTTCGATCTCTTCGAGCGAGAGGCTCTTTGGACCCTGGCCGTCTTTGCCGAGCACGCTCTCGGCGGCGGCGCGCTTGTCTTCACCGAGGTCGAGCATCCGCTCTTCGAGGGTGTCGGAGCAGGCCAGCTTGATGACGTGCACGGTCTTGGTCTGGCCGATGCGGTGGGCGCGATCGGTCGCCTGGTCTTCGACGGCCGGGTTCCACCACGGGTCGTAGTGCACGACGGTGTCGGCGGCGGTGAGCGTGACGCCGGTGCCGCCGGCCTTGAGCGAGACGACGATGACGCGGGGGCCGTTTGGCTCCTGGAATTTCGCGACGACGTCGCCGCGGTCTTTGGTGGCGCCATGCAGCCAGAGGGCGTCTTTGACGCCGATCTTCTCGAGCACCTCGTGCAGGATCTTCTGCATCTCGACGAACTGCGAGAACACGATGACCTTGCGCTCGGGCTGGGCCAGCGCCTCGGTCATGGTCTCTTCGAACAACGCCAGCTTCGCCGACGCCACGCCCTTGGCGTTGAAGCGCTCGTCGTCGCCGAGGAGCCGCGGGTCGCAGCACACCTGGCGAAGACGCATGAGGGCCGCGAGTATCGGCGCCCGGGCCCGGGCCCGGGTGTGCACCTGCAGCGCCTTTTGCACGTCGCTGCGGACCTCGGCGAGGACGCGCAGGTAGAGCGCGCGTTGCTCGACCGACATCTCGCAGCGCAAAACGGTCTCGATCTTCGGCGGCAGGTCTTTGGCGACGTCTTCTTTTTTGCGCCGCAGGATCACCGGGCGGGTGCGCTTGCGCAGCTCGTCGAGGCGGGCGGCGTCACCCTTGGCGATGGGCCGGCCGTAGCGCCGCTCAAACGAGCGCTCTGAGCCAAGCAGACCCGGGGCCACGAGGTCGAGGATCGACCACAGCTCTTCGACGCGGTTCTCGATCGGCGTGCCGGTCAGCGCCATGCGTTGGTCGCTGCGGACCTGGCGCGCCGCCTTCCAGGCCTCGGTCGAGGCGTTCTTCACGTTCTGGGCTTCGTCGAGCATCAGGTAGCGGAAGTCGATGGCGCCCAGGCTGCCCTCGACGTCGCGGCGCAAGAGCGCGTAGCTGGTGACGACGACGTCGGAGGCAGCGGCGGCGTCTTCGCCTTCTTTGCGATCGCGGCCGTGCCACTTCATGACGTTCAGCTCGGGGCAGTGGCGCTTGGCCTCTTGCACCCAGACGTCGAGCACCGACGTCGGGGCGACGACGAGGGAGGGCTTGTGGCCGTCCATCTCTTTGGCCTTTGCCAACAGGGTCATGGCCATCAGCGTCTTTCCGAGACCCATGTCGTCGGCGAGGATGCGGCCGACGCCGAGGCGGTGCATCTGTGACAGCCAGGCCACGCCGTCGTGCTGGTAGGGCCGCAGCGTCGCCGTCAGCATCTTTGGCAGCGCGCGATCCGATTCCAGGGGTTGGGCCAGGAACTCTTCGATGCGCTTCCTGAGGCTCTCGTCTTCGGTGTCGACCTCGACCTTGCCGTCGAGCCCGGCCACGAGCAGCGCAAGCTCAGCGGGGCCGATCTCGCGGCTCTGGGCGGCGTCTTTCAGCTCGAGCTGATCGGCGATGAGCTCGAGGGCGGCGCCGGCCTCGGGCGAGAAGCCGAGCACGGTGTCGTCGTCGATCAGCATCGAGTGGCGGCCCGCGAGCACGGCCTTGATGATGTCGTCGAACTTGAGCGCCAGCTGCCGGGCCTCGTCGCCGATGTCGAGGCGCACCTCGAGCAGTCCGCGCTTGTCGCCGTCTTTGTCGGGGCGCGGCGTGGCCTTGAGCTTCGGCACGTTGGGCAGCCGCACGATGCGGGGCAGGGTGTCTCGGTCGACGAACACGTGGGACGGGATGCCGTGGCCGCCGGCGATGCGCACCAGCACGTCGAGGCCGGGCTCGCCCTGGGCCGAGAACCCCTTGTGCGAGGCAGCCGCGTGCAAGCCGAGATCGAAGAGGGCCTGGCGGGCGACTTCTTCGTCGGTGGAGGGCCGAGCGATCAGCATCGCCCCGCCGTCTTTTTCGCCCTTCTTGGGCGGCAGCTCGACGGCGTGCACCGGCGGGATCGACCCGCGGGCCGAGATCTCGACCTCGTCGGCGATGTGCTTGCCGTCGCCGTCGTAGGCGGCGAGCTCGGTGACCAGGTGCACCCGGAGCTGGAAGCCGGGGCCGTCGTCGGCGCGGGTCAACATGGCGCGCAACACGATGCGCGGCGCGGGATCGGGCGTGCGGGCGACCTCGACGAGGTCGGCGATGTCGGCGCCGAGGCCCACGACGCTCTCGAAGCCGGCCTTGCCTTCGTCGGTGCACAGCCCCGCCAACACCAGCGGCTCGGTCTCGAGGAGGGTGCGGGCCTCGCCGGGCAACAGCGGCGGCGACACGCGGTACATCTTCAGCTGCTCGTCGAGCAGGAACGCCTCGCGCTCGCCGAGGATCATCGGTCGCTCGATGGTCATGCCGTCTGCGTCGACGGCTTCGAAGACCAGCGACGTCCCGAGCTCGTGCTCTTTGACGCGGCCGGTGATGCGCGCCGGGCGAGGCACGACGGCGATGGAGCCTTTGCCTTCGACCTCAAGCGGTACATCGGCGGCGAACGCCAGCAGCCGGCCGACCTGGGCCTTGGTCAGCGAGAAGCGCCCCTTCTTTGCGTGGCTCGGTCCGGCCTCGTGCAGGATCTCGACGACGGCGCGCTCGCGGGCGGACAGCGTCGTCTGGGCGCCCATCAACAGCGGCCGGGTCTCGACGATGGACTCACTGCGGGGCCCGTCGTGCAGGCGGACAAAGGTGCGCTCGGCCGTGAACGCGGGCTCTTCGAGGACAATGCGCAGCCGTCGCAGCGACGTCTTGAGCGAGTCGGCGAGGTGGACCCAGGGGAGCGGAGCGTATTTCATCAGCAGCAGAGTCCTTCTCGAGCGCAGCGCCCGCGGGCCCGAACGGCCAAAGCGGGAGGCTCGGGCCGTCGACGACGACGACGGCCAAAGCGAGCGCGCAGCTAGACACATCGGGGTCATCCCGGCAATCGCCGGGCTGGTGCGCGGAGCTGAAAGTCGTAGCGATTTCGGCTTTCGCGGGCCGTCGTCGTCTCGTCGACAGATGCCGCGGATCCTGCCGACCTGGCAGGGTGCTGAAAAAGTCGCTTCGCGCTTTTCCAACACCCTGCTTCGTCTTCTTTGAGGGTCTGTCGCCAGA
>JBKJNL010000762.1:0-2702 GCA_046593615.1 Myxococcota bacterium
CGAGGCCGCGCCAAAGAACAGCAGCCCCTCGACGTCGACGGGGCCGCTGGCGACCAACGCGTCTTCGTGGCGCAAGGCGCTGGTGCCGAGCACGAAGCGCAGCGTCGCCCCAGACGCCGCGAGCTTCGCCAGGGCCTCGCGCAGCAGCGCGCGGTGCGGCTCCATCGCCAGCGAGCGATCGATGACGACGTCGATGGTGCTGCCGGCCAGGCGCGCCACCGGCGGCGCGGCGCGCGTGAAGCTGAAGCAGCTGCCGTCGACGGTGCCGGCGAAGCGCTCGCTGCGGGTCGCGTTGATCCTGGCCTGCACCCAACCCTGTGTGCCGTCGTCGTCGGCGCCGCTGTCGGGTTCTCTTGCTTTGACGCTTTTGCCATTGACGAATCGTTGGCTGTCGCCGTCCCAGAAGCCATTGCGCCGTTCGCGCAAGCGAGGAAGCGGCACGTTGCCGTCGCCGTCGACCAGCACCTCATAGGTCAGCCAGACGTGTTGGCGGGGCTGTCCGTCGACGTTGCCCCACGAGCTCGGCAGGCTGCTGCCCGCGCGGCCTCCGGTCATGAACCGCGGCAAGGTGCCCGAGCCCTCGGCGATGCGCGCCGGCACCGGGAACACCCGCAGGCGGTACTGGCGCGGGCCGACCTGCTCGAGCAGCGCCGGGTCGCGCCGCTGCTGGACCTGCTCGCGATAGACCTGCTGGGCCGCGCCACGGGGTGAGACGACGAAGGCAAATGCGTCTGCCTTGTTGCCCGTCGGCGACAACCACAGCCCCGTCACCGCCGCGGTCTCGGGCAGCTCGAAGAACAGCGCGACCTCTTCGGCGGTGGGCGTCAGGTTGGTCCACTCGTCGTGCAGCTCGACCGTGGCCACGCCGTCTTTGACGTCGGTCTGCAAGTCCTGGCGCACCAGCCACACGCGGCGCTCGCCCTCGTCGATGAAGCCGGCGTAGCGCTGCTCGCGCGACCAGGTGGCGGCCAGCGCGTCTTTGACGTCGTCGGCGTTGTCGCGCTCGAGGTGCGTCCCAAAGAACGCGCGGTGCAGCCGCTCGGCTTCGGTGCGGTCGAGCCCCGACGTGCCCTGGTAGAGAAACGGGTGCCCGAGGTCGGCGACGAAGCGGGCCACGGCGAGGCGGCCGTCGTCGTCAAGGATGTCGCTCCAGGCGCGGCTCCACGGGTTGTGCAGGTCGACGTCGCCGGCGGTGGCGAAGTAGCGGTGCTGGGCCAGATAGGCGTCGACCAGGCCGCGCCGCACATCGTCGCGGTCGTCGACCAGCGCGCGGCGGGTGGCGTCGTCGACGGGGCCGGACTCGAGGGCCCGCAGGCGGGCCAGCGCCGGCTCGTGGGGTTGCTGCCACAGCGCGGCGGCAGCGCCGAGGCCGAGCACCACGGGCACGACGGTGGCGACCACGGCGACGGTGACGCTGCTGCGGGCGGTGATGGCCTGACCCGAGCGCCAGAGGAGCTTCACCCAGGTGATGGGTGCGGCCACCGGCAAGGCCAGCACCACGACGACAGTGGTGAGGCCCCAGATGGCGGGCACAAAGGCGAACACCATGCCGACCAGCGCGCCAAAGAAAGCGGCGAGGCCGGGCCACGAGAAGCCCGACGAGAAGCCCACGTCCGACCAACGGAACCGCGTGACGAGGTTCCACAAGCCTTTGATGGGCTCCAGCAGTCCGTCGACGAACACCGGCACCGTCAAGAGCGCGAGCATCACGCCGACGTACGTGCCGGCCACCACCAGCAGGGCGATGAGCACGTGCAGCACAACCGACGCCGCCTTTGACGCCGCCACACGCTCGCTGAACACCACCCGCACCAGCGCCGCCAGGCCGCCGGCCATCAAGCAAACGACGACGAGTCGCGCCGCACCCGAGAGGTCTTGGAAGCCGAACAGCCGCACGGCCACGAAGAAGAACACCGGCAGCTCGACGCCAAAGAACAGCAGCGCCAGGTCGTTGGTTCGTTTGCGCAATCGTCGAAGCGCGTGAATCGTCACCCCGATGGGCAGCAGCACCAGCACAAACGAGCCGACGACGAAGTCCCAGCGGGCCAGCCCCTGCACGGCGTCACCGATGAGGTCGACGAGGACCAGGGGCACGTAGCCGAAAGCGACGATGGCGATGAACGCGATGTTCCACGGCCAGAACAGCGCGTGCACCGCGACCTTGACCAGGGTGGCGAAGCGGAATGACCGCCAGCCGTTTTGCAGGAGGGCGCGCAGGCGGTTCATGGGAGCTCCGGGCGTGGGGGCAGCAGGCGGGCGTGGGCCGAGGCGATCAGCAGAGGCACGAGGGCGGCGACGTCGTCGGCGGCGGCGAAGGGGGCGTCGACGACGGCGGAGACCAACGCCCAGGGCCCAAGCGGCCCGGGAGCGGCAGACCACGGTCCAAGCGGCCCCGGCGCGCGGTGTACGAGCGCGTCGACGGTGCGCTCCCACAGGCTGGCGACGACGTGCGGCCGACCGCCGTCGTCGCGCACGTAGAAGCTGAGCCCGACACGGGCGCCGCCGTCGAGCAGCAGCCGCTTGACCGGCACGCGCTGTCCGTCGGGCAGCGCCACGTCGACGCTCGTCGACGAATCGACGCGGAAGCCCGATCCAGCCAGGCACCGCTCGGGCGCGTGGTGGGCCCGCAGCGACGTGGCGACGACGATGAGCACGCTGCCGTGGTCGAGGGCGCGCTTCTCGGCGAACAGCGCGTGGCGCCC
>JBKJNL010000765.1:0-4107 GCA_046593615.1 Myxococcota bacterium
CAGGGGTTGCGCGGCCCCGATCGAAGCGTGACAACCCGCTATGCGCTCGCGCTCCGCCACCGTCGTCGTCGTCGTTGCTGCGCTGTTGTCGGTGGCCTGCCGCGCGGCCGAAGCCGCACCTGGGTCTCCCGCTCCTGGGCCGCTCGGGCCCGGGGGCCCGGCTGCGGGCTCCGCAAAGGGTGCGCCACCACCCGGCCTTGCCCCCGCGGCCGTCGTCGACGACGTCAAGGCGCCGTTTTCGCCGGGGCCGGCGCTGCCGGGCTTCAGCCGCCCGTTGCATGTGACCCACGCCGGCGATGGCAGCGGTCGCCTGTTTGTCGTCGAGCAGACCGGGCTGATTCGGGTGGTCAAAGACGGCAAGATTCAAGCGACGCCCTTCTTTGACGCGCGCGCGTTGCTCGGCAGCGATCGCGGCGAGCAGGGGTTGCTCGGCCTCGCGTTCCACCCGCGCTTCAAAGAAAACGGGCGCTTGTTCATCGCCTACACCGACAAGGGCGACGACGACGCGGTCGCCGAGCTCAGGCTGAAGGGGCGGGAGACCAACGGCAACGACGTCGTCGATCCGGCGTCGCTGTCGGTGTTGTTCGCCATCGAAGACCCCGCCGGCAACCACAACGGCGGCCACCTGCTGTTCGGGCCCGACGGCAAGTTGTGGATCGGCACCGGCGACGGCGGCGGCGGTGGCGACCCCTGGAAGACGGCGCAGGACCCGTCGTCGCTGCTCGGCAAGATGCTGCGCGTCGACGTCGACGCCGCCACCGCGGCGGGCCGCACACCGGTGATCTGGTCGAAGGGCCTGCGCAACCCGTGGCGCTACGCCTTTGACGCCAAGAACGGCGACTTGTGGGTGGCCGACGTCGGGCAGAACGCGTGGGAAGAAGTCAACGTCGTCGCCGACGCCAAAAACCAGAAGGACCTCGACTTCGGCTGGTCGGAGATGGAGGGGCGCGTGTGCTTCCGCGGCCCGTGCTCAGCGACCGGGCGGGTCGTGCCGCCCGTCGTCTACGGCCGCAGCGACGGCTGCTCGGTCACCGGCGGCGTCGTCGTCGACGGCTTCTTTGTCTACGGCGACTACTGCACGGGCAAGGTCTGGGCGGCCCGCCGCGTCGTCGAAAAAGGGGCCGACCAGAGCGGCAGGGTCGTCGTCAAGGTGCAGCAGGTCTTCCAGGTCGATCGGCGCATCTCATCGTTCGGCGTCGACGAAGCCGGCCGCCCCTGGCTCGTCGACCACGGCGGGGCGCTGGTCCCCCTGCGCTGACGGGCGTCCGCTCGCGTGCGCATCGGACCGGGACGTCGTCGAGCCTGGTCACGGGAGCGCGGCAAAAAAACCACCGTTGTGGTTTGCTCGGCCCGTGCTGAACCGATCGTCGTCCGTCGTGGTTTTTCTGGCTGTCTGCTCTGCGCTCGCGTCTGGGCTCGCGGGGCCGGCGGCGGCGTTCGATGCCGCGTTCAAGGCCATCCCCGGCGGCGCCTTTGACGTGACCGGCGGGCCCATCCGCTTCGCGCTCGAGCCCGAAGGCACCGAAGACGTCGACGGCGACGCCGACCTTGAAGCGCTGCGGGCGTCGTTTCGGGCCTGGGCCTGCGTCGAGGGCACCAGCGTGCGCTTCGAAGAAGACGACGCGCCCGGCGTCGCCGCCATCGACGACAGCGACGACAAGAACACGCTGTTCTGGGACGAGACCGGCGCGCTGTGCGGGATGGGTGGCGGCACGCTCGGCATCACCGTCGGCGACGCCGGCGGCGGCTCGCGCAACCAGGCCGACATCTGCTTCAACGGCCGCGACGCCGACTGGGGCGTCGGCGAGCGCACCGACATCCAGAGCATCGCCATGCACGAGATCGGGCACTTCATCGGCCTCGATCACCCGTGCGACAACGACGCCGACGAAGCGTCGTGCCTGCCGCCGACCGAGGCCATCATGTTCCCGTCGTGGAGCGGCGTGAACGAGCGCGAGCCGCTGTCATCCGACGCCGAGGGCGTGCGCACGCTCTACCCCGAAAACGCCGACCTCCCGTCGGGCTGCAACGGTCCCTTCGGGCCCGGCGAGCGGTGCGATTGCAACGACGCCTGCGTCGACGGCCTCATCTGCGTCCCCGACGGCCAGCAGGTGCTGCGCTGTGGCCGCGCCTGCAGCGCCGACGACGCCGACTGCGGCAGCGGATCGACCTGCGTCCTCGACGTGCCCCAGGACGGCCTCGAAGCCCCCGGCGTGTGCGTCACCGCCAGCACCGACAAGCCCGCCGGCTCGGTCTGCACCGTCGGCGGCGAATGCGCCTCGGGGACGTGCGCGCCGACCGTCGCGCTGGGCCGCTCGATTTGCCAGCTGCCCTGCGAGACCGAGCAGGACTGCGCCGGCGGCTCGTGCTTCGAGGGCTTGTGCCTCGGCGGCTTCGAAGCCGTTGAATGCGTCGCCGAAGAAGTGCCGGGCTGCGGCTGCGCTTCGTCGTCCGCTTCGTCGTTGTCGTTGTCGCCGCCGATCCCGGCGGGCCCCGGCGTCGTCGCCGTCGGCGGCCTGCTGCTGCTGCTTCGTCGTCGTCGCGCGGTCGCACGTTGCGCAGCGGGACCCGGGGCCGAGGCTCGATGAGCGAGGCCCTCGCCAACGGTCGCTACGAGATCGTCCGCAGGTTGGCCGCTGGCGGCATGGGCGAGGTGCTGCTCGCCGAGTACCGCGGCGACGTCGAGGTCAGCGCCGGCTTGCTCGTCGTGAAGCGCGTGTTGTCGGCGGTGTCGGGGGCTGAGCCGGCCGAGGGCGCGGTCAAGATGCTGCGCGAAGAAGCGCGGCTCGGTCAGCGGCTGATGCACGGCAACCTGGTCGAGACGTTTCGCCTCGAAGAAGCCCAGCCGACGAACCCGTTGCTCGTCATGGAGCTGCTCGCCGGACGCTCGATGGCCCAGGTGCTCGGGCAGGCCAAGAAGCGCAAGGAGCACGTCCCCGTCGACGTCGCCCTGGCGATCCTGCGCGGCGCCTGCTGCGGCCTGCACTTCGCCCACACACTCAAGGACAGCGACGGCCGCGCCCTCGGCCTCGTGCACAGAGACGTCAGCCCGGCCAACATCTTTGTGACGTTCGACGGCCGCGTGAAGGTCATCGACTTCGGTGTGGCCAAGTCCGAAGACAGTGAGATCAAGACCGCCACCGGCATCTTGAAGGGCAAGCTCGGCTACATGTCGCCCGAGCAGTCCCTCGGCGCGGCCAGGCTGTCGGCGCAGGCCGACGTCTGGTCCCTCGGCGTGTTCTTCTGGGAGATGCTCGTCGCCGAGCGCTTGTTCTCTTCGCCGAACCCCACGGCGACGCTCCTGCAGATTTCCCAGAAGGAGATCCCGCGGCCGTCGACGCTGCGCCCCGACGTGCCGCCGGCCGTCGAGGCCATCTGCATGCGCATGCTCGAGCGCGACCTCGAACCGCGCTACGCCTCGTGCGCCGACGTCGCCCGGGCCATCGACGCCCTGCCAGCCACGGCCGCCCTCGACCGCGGCGGTGGCGTCGCCCGCGTCGACGTCGGCGCCTTCCTGGCGGGCCGGTTTCCCGACGAAGCCGAGGCCGGCGCCAAAGAGGCAGCCCGCTGCTCGCGCAAGGTTCGCAGCGCATCGATCCCGGTCGGGCTCGTCGACGGAAGCGCCCGGGGCGACGCCGCTGACGACGCCGCTGGCGACGACGACGACGCCGCCTACGACGACGACCTTGCGACCGCGGTGGTCTCCGCCGAGACCCGCTCCGATGTTTTGCGCACCGTCGCCGCCGAGCGGGCCCTGGCCGCCGCCGCCAGCAACCCACAAGGAAACGCGCCGCTCGACGAAGACGACGTCGCCACCGTGCGCGTCAGCGCTGACATCGTCGCCCAGGCCCGCCGCGAAGCGGCCCTCTTGACGGGGGTCCCGTCCCGCCCGCGCACGTCGGCGCAAGCTCGCAATGTCAGCGGCGACGTCGGCGCCGACGAAGAGCCGATCGCCGCGGCGGCCGTCCCCGAACCCGCCATGTCCGGGCTGCGCGCGGGCCGCGGCCCGGAGTCGACGACGCAGGAGAACACGCCGTTTCCAGGTTCGGTGACGCGGCCCGCCGCGATCGAGCCGTCGTCGTCGCTTTCGTCGTCGTCGCTTTCGTC
>JBKJNL010000924.1:0-3764 GCA_046593615.1 Myxococcota bacterium
CGCGGGCCCGGGCGATCTCCAGCTCGGCGAGCTGGGTGCGCTCGCGCTGCTCTTGCTGCTGGTGCGACTGCGCAGTCTCCTGCTGTTCGGCCAACAGCCGGGAGCGCTCCTCGGCGAGCACCGCCAGCCGGGCTTCTTCATCGGTGATGCGGCGACGGCGCTCATCCTCGGCCAACGCCTCGCTCGCCTCGAGCCGACGGCGGCGCTCGATGAGCTCTTGCAGCTGTTGCTCTTCCTGCTGCTGTTGCTCGCGACGCAGCTCCTGCTCGACGCGCAGGGCTTGCTCTTCGACGCGACGACGGCGGGCGAGCTCGTCGAGCTGCTCCTGCTCTTCGTGCTGCTGCTGGCGCTGCAGGTCTTGCCGCAGGCGCAAGGCCTCTTCTTCGTCGCGACGACGTCGAGCCAGCTCGTCGAGCTGTCGCTGCTCGTCTTCATGGCGCTGGCGTTGCTGCTCGTGCTGCTCGCGCAGGGCTTCTTCTTCGTCGCGGCGGCGGCGCCCGAGCTCGGCCTGCCGCTCTTGCTCTTCGCGCTGGCGCTCGCGCTGGGCCTCCTGCTGGACGCGCAGCGCTTCCTCTTCGTCGAGGCGGCGCCGGGCGAGGATTTCGAGCTCGGCGGACTCCTGTTGGCGGCGGACCCGGGCTTCTTCTTCGACGACGCGGGCTTCTTCTTCGGCGGCGCGGCGGCGCTCGAGCAGCTCTTGCAGGCGCAGCTCTTCGGCGGCGCGTTGGGCTTGCTGCTCGCCGGCAAAGGCCGCGGCTTCTTCTTCGAGCCGCAGCCGTCGCGCCTCGATTTCTCTGAGCCGCTGCTCTTCGGCGCGCAGCTCGAGCTCTTTCACGGCGTCGGCTTCGAGGGCCCTGGCTTCGGCGGCTTCGCGTTCGGCGACGAGCGCCTGCAAGCGGGCTTCCTCTTCGTCGGCGCGTCGACGCTGCTCGTCGGCGCGGGCCCGCAGCTCGTCTTGCAGGCGCGTGGCTTCTTCGCGGGCAGCACTGGCGCGCTCGTCCTCGGCGGCGCGCTGCGCGATCAGGGCAACGGCGCGGGCCTCTTCACGGGCGCGCTCGTCTTCGAGGCGCTGGCGGGCCTCGACGCGCGCCAGCTCGAGGCGCTGCTCTTCGGCGACGCGCTGCTCGTCGCGGCGCAGGTCGTCGGCGATGCGCTGCTCTTCGAGGCGCAACTGGCGCTCTTCGTCGAGGCGCCGCTCTTCCAGCAGCAGAGCCTCGTCGGCCGCGCGTCGTTCGTCGACGAGGCGCTGCTCCTCGTCGAGTCGCAGCTGGCGCTCTTCAGCGAGCAGGCGGGCGTCGTCGTCGGCTTCGCGCACCCGCCTGTGGGAGTCGGCGCGGCGGACTTCTTCGGCGGCGAGGCGGGCGTGCTCGTCGGCCTCGTGGCGGGCGTGCTCTTCGAGCAGGGCGTCGGCTTCGTGGTTCTCGTTGGCAGCGTCGTTGGGGGCGACGTCGTCACGCTGACCATCGAGCGGGCCTTCGAGGGAGGTCGGGCCCCGCGCCAGGAACGGGCTCATCGCCGTCGGGTCGCCGGGCAGGCGCAGGTAGGGCGTCGTGGTGTCGGCGAAGTCGTCGGGCAGGGCGCTGCCGCCGGGGGGCGTGCGCGGCTCGTCGGCCGGGCCCGAGCGGCCCTCGAGCGGGGTACTCGCGTCGGCGCCGCTGTTGTCGAAGCGGTCGCCGAAGCCTTCAGCAAGCAGGTCTTCGGGCAGGGCGCCAGGCACGACGCGGGGCCGGCCCCGTTGCCGGTCCGTGTCGTCGTCGTCGTCGTCGTCGTCGCCGACGCTGCCGACATCGCCGGTGATGAGCAGGCCTGGTGGCAACGTGGGCAGGGGGATGCCGAGATAGGCCGCGACCTTGGCGCACACCCGCGGGGCCTCGACGGGCAGCTGGAAGAAGCCGTCGCCGCCGGCGATGAGGGCGTCGGTCGTCGAGCGCACGCTCTCTTTGCCGGTGCCGATGAACAGGATCGGGATGCTCTCGGCCTCTTTGCGCACGCGGACGCGGCTGCAGAGCTCGGTCGGATCGCCGTCGAGCGTCAGAAGGTCGACGATGACGCCCGCGGGGACGGCGCCGCGGTCACCCTCGGCGCCGTCGGGCAGGGCGGCAAAGACGGCGGCGGCGTCGGCGGCGTCGGCAACCACGACGACGTCGATGTCGGCTCCGGCAAAGGCCTGCTCGAGGGGCGCGCAAAACGCAGCGCGGCGCGACAGCAGGAGCACGCGAGCATCGGACAAGAGCGCCAACCCCTTGAAATCACAGGATAAATCGGACACACGGTTGTAGCACGCGCGGCGCGCAGCCGTCCACAAAGCGGCAGGCGGCCCATCGGGCGGCAGGCAGTGCGGCGGGCACTGCGGCCATTCCAGCGGGCCAGCGCGGTGTGGGAGGGTGCCGGCGATGCGCATCGAGCTGAAGTCCGTGAGCAAGCGCTACGGCGACGTCGGCGTCGTCTTTGACCTGTCGCTCGAGCTGCGCTCGGGGCAGGTCACGGCGCTGCTGGGTCCGTCGGGCTGCGGCAAGACGACGACGCTGCGCATGATCGCCGGCCTCGAGCGCTGCAGCGGCGGCACCATCACCCTCGGCGACCGCGTCGTCGACGACGGCGGCTCCGTGTTCGTGCCGCCCGAGCAGCGCGGGCTCGGCATGGTGTTCCAGAGCTATGCGTTGTGGCCGCACAAGACCGTGCTCGAGAACGTCGCCTACCCGCTGTCGCTCTTGAAGCTCGACCGCGCCGTCGTCGTCGACCGCGCCAGAAAAGCGCTCGAGCGCGTGCGGTTGCTCGACCTCGCCGATCGCGCCCCGCACCAGCTGTCGGGCGGACAACAACAGCGCGTGGCCGTGGCCCGCTCGCTGGTCGGCGACGGCGAAAAGGCCCCACCGGTGCTGCTGCTCGACGAGCCGCTCGCGAACCTCGACGCCCGCCTGCGCGAAGACATGCGCGCCGAGCTGGCCCTCATCGCGCGCACGTCGGGGGCCACCGTCGTCGCCGTCACCCACGACCAGCAAGAGGCCTTTGCCCTGGCCGACGTCGTCGTCGTCCTCGAGAAGGGCCGCCTGGCGCAGGTCGGAACCCCCGAGCAGATCTACCTGCAGCCGTCGTCGGCGTTCGTCGGCGCCTTTGGCGGGCCCATGGCCTTTTTGCCCGCCGAGCGGGCCGGCGGTGACGTCGTCGTCTGCGGCCACCGCGTCGCCGCCGGCCTCGTCAGCGGCCAGCCAGCCGCCACCGCGCTCTCGCTCGGCGTGCGCCCCGAGTGGCTGGTCGACGGTCCGGCAAACGGCCCGGCAGGCGGCGCCCTCGACGTCGTGGTGTTGCAGCGGTTGTTCCTGGGCCGTGAGCACGAGGTGCTGGTCGAGACCCGCCAGGGCGCCCACCGCCTGACCCTGCGCGTGCCTTCGACGTCGACGGCGCCGGCGCCGGGCACGGTGCTGCACCTCGCCGTGACGCGGGCGTGTGCCTTTGCTGCCTGATAGGATGTTGCCCATGCGTCTCGTCGTCATCGCCCTGCTCTGCGGCGCCGTCTCCAGCGCCGGCTGCCAGCTGCTGGGCGTGCCTTGCGTGGCCATCGAAGACTGCGGCGCCGGCGAGGTCTGCGTGCAGGGCGCCTGCCTCGTGGCCTGCAACGTCGACGACGAATGTGACGCTGGCGACTTCTGCGTCAACGGTCTGTGCTCTCCCGTCGACGACGATGGCGGCAATGGCGAAGGCGAAGGCGAAGCCCCGGTCGGCGAGGGCGAAGGCGAAGTCGGCGAAGGCGAAGGCGAAGGCGA
>JBKJNL010000980.1:0-6462 GCA_046593615.1 Myxococcota bacterium
GCCACCGTCCACGACGAAGAAGGCATCAACTCGATGGCCTACAACCGTTGCATCGGCACGCGGTACTGCGCGAACAACTGCCCGTACAAGGTTCGCCGTTTCAACTATCTCGACTTCACCGTCACCGGTAATGTGTATCGTGATCCCGAGCAGGCGAAGCGCGCTGATGTGTATAAGTTCCAGCGCAATCCCAACGTCACGGTCCGCTACCGCGGCGTGATGGAGAAGTGCACCTACTGCACGCAGCGCGTCGAGACGGCCAAGATCGCCTTTAAGAACCAGGGCGGCGATCGCCAGAAGCTGCCCGACGGCGCCGTGGTCCCGGCCTGCGCCCAGACCTGCCCGACCGAGGCCATCACGTTCGGCAACGTCAACGATGAAAATTCGAAGGTGCACGCCCTGAAGAAGAGCGACCTCAATTACGAGCTCTTGCAAGAGCTCAACGTCCGGCCGCGCACGACCTACCTGGCGCGCCTGACGAACAACAACACCGACCTCGAGGGCTGATCGATGGCGACATCAACAGCTTCTGGCTCATCCCTGGCCCACCTCACGCCGACCGAGGCCGCCGAGGCCGCGCTGCCGACGGACCCCGACGTCCGCGGCGACATCATCCTCCCGGACCCCACCGAGGGCCGTGAGTCGCTGGTGCGCGGCAACCTCTCGTTCCACCAGATCACCGAGATGGTGCTGGCCGTGAACGAGGCGCCGCTCTTGAAGACGCCGGCGCCGTTCATCTTTGGGCTGCTGCTGTCGTCGGCGGTGCTGGCCATGTTCGGCGGCTACGTCGCCTACCTGTTCTGGGAAGGCCCCGGCATCTGGGGCAACAACAATCCTGTTGGTTGGGCCTGGGACATCGTCAACTTCGTGTTCTGGGTCGGCATCGGCCACGCCGGAACGCTCATCAGCGCCATCCTCTATTTGTTCCGCCAGAAGTGGCGCACCGCCGTCAACCGCTACGCCGAAGCCATGACGATCTTCGCCGTCATGTGCGCGGGTTCGTGCGTGACGCTGCACGTCGGCCGCATCTGGCTCGACTACTGGCTCTTCCCGCATCCCAACCAGATGGGCATCTGGGTGAACTTCCGCTCGCCCCTCGAGTGGGACGTGTTCGCCGTCTCGACCTACTTCACGGTGTCGGCGCTGTTCTGGTTCACCGGCCTGGTGCCCGACTTCGCGTCGTTGCGCGACCGCAGCAGCAACCGCATCCGCCAGCTGTTCTACGGCACGCTGTCGCTCGGTTGGCGCGGCTCGATGCGCCACTGGGTCACCTACGAAAAGGCCTACCAGCTGCTGGCCGCGTTCTCGATGCCGCTGGTGCTCTCGGTGCACACCATCGTGTCTTTCGACTTCGCCGTCTCGCAGCTGCCCGGCTGGCACACGACGATCTTCCCGCCGTACTTCGTCGCCGGCGCCATCTTTGGCGGCTTCGCGATGGTGCAGAACCTCCTCATCCCGGCCCGCGCCTGGCTGGGCCTGAAGGACATCGTCACCGTCCGGCACATTGAGAACATGAACAAGATCATCCTGCTCACGGGCAGTCTGGTCGGTTACGCGTACGGCATGGAGTTCTTCGTCGCCGGCTACTCCGGTAACGAATATGAAGGCTTCACGTTCATCAACCGAGCATTTGGTCCCATGGCCTGGTCCTATTGGGTGATGATGTCCTGCAACGTGCTCGTGCCGCAGATCTTCTGGTTCAAGAAGATGCGCACCAACACGGCCGTCAGCTGGGTCGTCGCCGCCCTCGTCAACGTCGGCATGTGGTTCGAGCGGTTCGTCATCACCATCACGTCGCTGCACCGCGACTTCCTGCCGTCGTCGTGGGACTACTTCATCCCCCAGACCGAGTGGTTCTTCCTCATCGGCACCTTTGGCTTGTTCTTCACTCTGTTCCTGCTGTTCATCCGCTTCTTCCCGGTGATCGCCATCTCCGAGGTGAAGTCGATCCTGCCGCAGGCCAACCCGCACTGGGCCGGCTACGGCGCGCACGGAACGGCCACCGAAACCGCCGTCGCCAACGCCGGCACCGACAAGGGAGGTCACTGATGGCCACCTCGAACGCACCCAAGGCCTGGGGCCTGCTGGCCCAGTACGAAAACCCCCACCTCATCTACAAAGCCGCCGAGCGCGTCCGCGACGCCGGCTACTCGAAGTGGGATGCCTACGCGCCCTTTCCGGTGCACGGGCTCGACAAGGCGATGGGCCTCAAGCCGTCGACGCTGCCCTGGTATGTCCTCATCATCGGCATCTGCGGGTCGATCTTTGCCCTGTGGTTCGAGATGTGGTCGATGGGATACGACTTCCCGATCATCGTGCAGGGCAAGCCGCTCAACTCACTCCCGGCTTTTGTGCCCGTGTGGTACGAGGCGACGGTGTTGTCGAGCTGCCTCACTGTCTTCTTCGGCAATTGGATCTTGAACCGCTTGCCGCAATATTATCATCCGACGTTTGGCTCAAAGGCCTTTGAGCGCGTCACCGACGACAAGTTCTTCATCGCCATCGAGGCCGCCGACTCGCGCTTCGACCTCGAGAAGACCCGGGCGCTCCTGAAGGACACCGGCGCCAGCCTCATTGAAGAGCTCGAGGATTGATCATGAAGACGTTCAACTCCCTCTTCGCCGTCGCGGTGGCCGTGGTCTCCGTCGGATCTCAGACCGGGTGCCGCGGTTGGCAGTCCGAGGATCCGCCGGTCCACCTCAACTGGAACATGGACACCCAGGAGAAGGGCAAGGCCTACCGCCGCGAAGACTTCTTTGCCGACGGCCGCGCCATGCGCACCCCGCCCGCGGGCACCATCGCCCAGGGTTACCTGCGCGAAGACGACCACCTGTCGGCCGGCGTCGTCAGCAACGCCGACGGCACCATGGGTCCGGCGACGTCGTTCCCGCCGTCGTTCGAAGGTGGCGAGGCCGCCGTCCGCCGCGGTCAAGAGCGCTACAACATCTACTGCACGCCCTGTCACGGCATGGCCGGCGACGGCGGCGGCGTGGTTGCTTCGCGCATGCTGGTGCAGCCCCCGAGCTTCCACGACCCGCGCCTCAAGGCGATGCCGGTGGGCCAGATTTTCGCCGCCATCACGCACGGCGTGAACAACGGAAACATGGGCCCGTACAACGCGCAGATCGAAGAGCGCGATCGCTGGAACGTGATCCTCTACGTGCGCGCCCTGCAGAAGTCGAAGGACCCCAGCGTGACCCTCGGCGGCCAGGCCGTAGCCAGCGCCGCCGTCACCGACCCGCCCGAGAAAAAGGGCCAGGCCCTCTACCAGCAGAAGGGCTGCAACGCCTGCCACACCCTTGACGGCACGCGCACCGTGGGGCCCTCGTGGAAGGGCATCTACGGCAAGAGCGAAAAGACCGACAAGGGTGAGGTCGTCGTCGACGACGCCTACCTGACCGAGTCGATGCTCCAGCCGATGGCCAAGATCACCGAGGGCTATCCCGGGATCATGCCGCTGCTGCCGCTGACCGACGACGACGTCGCCAACCTGATCGCTTTTATCAAGACCGTGCAGTGAGCGGGAGAAACGCATGAGCCACGCCATCACCCGCCCCGCAGACATCACCGTTCCGGCGACGAGCCTGTGGGCGCGCATGCCGCTCATCGCCGGTGTCGTCGGCCTGCTCGGCACCGGCTTCACGATCGCGATGATGTTCGGCGAGCACAAAGACCGGGCCTTCTTCGCCTACCTCTTTGCCTTTCTCTTCGTGCTGACCATCGCCCTCGGCTCGCTCATCTTTGTGCTCATCCAGCACGCCGTGCGCGCCGGCTGGTCGGCGGTGCTGCGCCGCATCGCCGAGGCTTCGGCGGCGACGCTGCCGCTGTTCATCCTGCTGTTCCTGCCCATCGCCCTGCTCGGCATGGGCGCGCTCTACCCCTGGACCCACGAGACCGACCTGATCCTCGAGCGCAAAGCCTGGTGGCTCGGCGTGTTCGACGCCCAGGGCCAGCACCGCTCGCTCATGCCCTTCGGCGTGCGCGCGACCATCTTCTTTGCTTGCTGGGCCATCGTCTCCCAGCTGCTGTTCCGCTGGTCGGTGCAGCAGGACTCGGTCGCCGTCAGCGACACCGTCACCCGCGACGCCATCACCAAGCGCCTCTGGACCCTCTCGGCCGCCGGCATCTTCTTGTATGCTTTGTCGCAGTCGTTTGCCGCCATCGACTGGCTCATGTCGCTGCAGCCGCACTGGTACTCGACCATGTTCGGCGTGTACTTCTTTGCCGGCTCGATGGTCGGGTTCTACGCGTTCATCACGCTGGTGGCGATGTCGCTGCAGCGCAATGGCATGCTCAAGACGGCCATCACCACCGAGCACTACCACGACCTCGGTAAGTTCCAGTTCGGCCACATTGTATTCTGGGCCTACGTGACGTTCTGCCAGTTCATGCTCATCTGGTACGCCAACATCCCGGAAGAGACCGAGTTCTACATGCAGCGCATGGAGGGCGGCTGGAGCAAGATCACGCTCGCGCTCCCGTTCCTGCACTTCTTCATCCCCTTCTTCATGTTGCTGTCGCGCCACGTGAAGCGCAGCCGCCTGGGCCTGACCATCACCTCGGTGTGGTTGCTCGTGGTCCACGCCATCGACCTCTACTGGAACATCCTGCCGAACTACGGCGCCCACGGCGCCCACAACGCCGCTGCCGACGCCGGCGCAGCCCACGGCGCCGGCGCCATCGTCGCGGCCCACCCGCACTTCGCCATTGCCCTCGTCGACATCACGGCTGTGCTGGGCGTCGGCGGGCTGTTCCTGGCGGTGTTCGCCTACTTGCTGAAGAAGAACAGCGTCGTCGCCATCAACGACCCGCGGCTCATCGAGTCGCTGGGCCACGAAAACTACTGAGAACCACCAAGCCCTGCTGAACGACTGCTGCTGCTGAGACTGAGGAGCGCGCCATGAGCATCGCCCACGCCGAACCCGACATGACCGATGACCACGGCAAGGGGTACGAGCCTGACGTCAAGTCGTCGGACATGACCACCGTCGGCCTGTACTTCGTCGTCCTCACCGTTCTGTTCTTTGTGACAGTGGGCGGGCTGTACCTCTACTTCCGCTACGAGGCCGCGGCGAAGATCGAAGAGCGCATCGGCAGCGCGCCGACGGTGGAGCTCGACAAGAACCGCGCCGCCGCCAGGACCCAGCTGGGCAACATCGACGAAGCCATGAAGGCCGTCTCGACGGAATCCAGCAAATAACGAACAGGAGACGCGCCCGACGCGATCGCCGCAGCTGAGGCATTCGCCCGCATCGTCGTCGTCGTCGTCGCCCGCTAGAACAAACGTCATGGTCGCCCCGATCGCTCCCGTCGCCACCACCAGCACTGCCCGTGTGGCCGGTGCCGTGCTGGCGCATGTCCGCGGTGTCGCCCGCGGTGTCGCCGTCGGTGCGGTCGGCGTTGTCGTCGGCGGTGGCCTGCTGGGCGGCTGCTTCGCGTTTGAAGGTCAGCCCCACGGCACCAAAGACCTGACGGCGACGCCGGCCCAGCTCGAGGGCGCCGAGATCGTGCCGAAGCTCGGCGCCAAGGTGCCGCTCGACCTGATGTTCCTCGACGAAGACGGCAAGCCGACCACGCTCGGCGAGGTCATCCCGGCCAACAAGCCGACCCTGTTGATCCTCGGGTATTGGGAGTGCCCGATGCTCTGCTCCTTTGTGCTGAACGCGACCAAGGACGGGCTGGCCGGCGTCGAAGGCCTCGAGCCCGGCGTCGACTTCCAGATCGTCGCCGTCGGCATCGACCCCAGCGAAGCCCAGGTCGGCTCGGCGAAGCTGGCAAAGGCGAAGCAGCAGACCTACACGCGCGAGCTGGCCCGGGTCCGCCAGGCCGCGACCTCAGACCCCAAAGAGGTGCCGCTGTCGTCGTGGCGCTTCCTCTCGTCGCCGCCCGTGGTGGGCCTCGCCACCGACAAGACCGAGAGCCCCCAGGCCCGCGCCCTCGCCGACGCCCTCGGCTTCGGCTACCGCTGGGACCCGCAGACCGAGAACTACGCCCACGGCGCCGGCATCTTTTTCATCTCTCCGGCGAGCCGCAACGCCGCCGGGGCGACCGAAGCCACGCTGACCCGCACCCTGTGGGGCATCCAGTTCAAGAGCAGTGATCTGCGGCTGGCCATCGTCGAGTCCGGGCAGGGGCTCGTCGGCACCGTCGTCGACCGCGTGCTGTTGTCGTGTTTCCAGTTCGGCCCCGAAGGCCAGTACTCGCTCTACGTCTGGGGCGTCATGCGCCTGGGCGGAATCGCGATGGTGCTGGCCATGGGCGCCTTTTTGATCGGGTTGTTCCGCCGGGAGAAACGCCGCGAGGCGGAGCTCGAAGCGGCAGTCCTCCTCGGGCAGTCCGGCGCCGAGCGCCTGCCCGCCGATCACCAACACAAGAACGTCTGAGTCAGGGAGCCCCGCATGGACACAGAGAAGCTCCAATCGATGCACCTGCCCCTCGAGGGCTTTCAGATGCCAAAGGCGA
>JBKJNL010000667.1:0-3572 GCA_046593615.1 Myxococcota bacterium
TCGACGATGCCGAGGTCGATCGGGTGCGGGCCGCGGCACGCGCTGGTCCGTTGGTGATCGTTCCGTCGCATCGCTCACACATCGACTATCTGGTGATGAGCCAGGTGATGATGCAACATGGAATGTTGCCGCCACACATCGCGGCCGGCGAAAACCTGTCATTTTTTCCCCTCGGCACCATCCTTCGTCGAGGTGGAGCTTTCTTTCTGCGCCGCTCCTTCAAGGGCGATGCGCTGTACGGTGCTGTGTTCCGAGCCTATGTTCGACGGTTGTTCAAAGAGGGCTTCACGCAAGAGTTCTTCATCGAAGGGGGCCGTTCGCGCACCGGCAAGACCTTGCCGCCGAAGCTGGGCCTGCTGTCGATGCTCGTCGACGCCTGGCTCGAGAGCCGCGAAGACGACGCCGTCTTCGTCCCCGCCCACATCGCCTATGAAAAAATCGTCGAGCAGAGCAGCTACACGCGCGAGCTCGGCGGGGCGGCCAAGGAAAAGGAGTCGGCCAAGGGCCTGATGAAGGCCACCAAGGTGCTGGGCGGGCGCTACGGCAAGGTGTTCGTCACCTTTGGCGAAGCGATCTCGTTGAAGGAGCACATGGCCGCCCGCGGCGTCACGCGCGACGCCCTCCCAGAAGGCGGTGTCGACGACGACAAGGTGCGCGCCGCCATCGCCGCCCTCGGGCACCGCATCGTCTACGGCATCAACCAGGCCGGCCTGGTCACGGCGATGTCGCTCATCTGCGCGACGTTTTTCGGCTTCCGCAAGAAGGGCGTCGACCAGGCCCAGCTGCTCGGCGGCGCCCAGGCCTTGTTCGCCCACCTGCGCCGCAAACCGGGCGCGCGCTTCGAGCCCGGCCTCGTCGCGGCAGCCCCCTCCGCTGCCGAGCCCCCCGGGAACGGGCCGAGCGTCGCCGACACGCTGCTGATGACCGCGCTCGAGAAGCTCGTCGACGACGGCCTCGTGCACTGCAGCAAGGCCGACGACCGCCTGCTCTACCGCGTCGACGACGCCGCCTGGCTGGTGCTCGACGTGCACAAGAACCACCTGCTGCACCACGCGGTGCCCGAAGCCATCATCGCCACCGCCCTGCGCGCGGCGACGGCGTCACCGGGGGCGCCCGTCGAGCTGACGGTCGTGAAGGAGCAGGCCCGTGAGCTCTCGCGCGCGCTGAAGCTCGAGTTCATCTTCAAGCCCGGCGTGCCCTTCGAGACGCTGTTCGAAGAAGCCCTGGCCAACGCCAACGCCACCGGCTTCGTCGTCGTCGAACCGGGTCTGGTCACTGTGCCCGACCAGCCGTTGCGCAAGGCGGCCTGGCGCTTTGCGCAGAACCTCATCCAGGGCTTCGTCGACTGCTACGCCGTCGTCGTCCGCGAAGTCGGCCGCGTCGGCGGCCTCGACGAACGCGCCGCCACGACCTCGCTGCTCGAAGCCGTCAAAGCCGCCGTGCTCGCCGGCGACGTCCGCGCCGTCGAAGCCGCCTCCAAAGCCATCGTCGAAAACGCGCTGGCGCTGCTGATCGAGCGCGGCATCGTCGTGCGCGACGGCAAGCTCCTGCGCGTCGTCAAAGAAAAGGAGGCCGAGCGCGCCGCGCTCGCCCGCTTGCTGAAGAGCGCGGCGTGACCTGCGCCGCGCGCTCGCCGTCGTGCCCACGTCTGCTCATCGACGCGGGTCACGTCGGCAGCCGCGCCATCGGCACGAACCCCGGCAGCGCCTCGATGCGCCGCAGCCAGGCGCGCAGCCCGGCGAATTCGTCGAGGGAGACGCCGCCTTCGGGGGCGCGGTCGACGTAGGCGTAGAGGGCGAGGTCGGCGATGGTCGCCCCGTCACCCACCAGGAATTCGCGGTCTGTCAGGTGTTTTTCCAACACGGTAAACAGCGCCCTTGCGCGCCCCTTGACCTCGTCGGGTTGAAACGGCGAGCCAAAGATCTTGATCAGGCGCGCAGCCGCCGGCCCATAGGCAAGCTGCCCCGCGGCCACCGACAGCCAGCGCTGAACGTCGGCGAAGCCACGCGGATCGCGCGGCAACCAGCGGCCGTCGTCGTGCTTCAAGGCGAGGTAGACGAGGATGGCGTTGGAGTCGGCGACGACGTCATCGCCGTCTTCGAGCACCGGCAGCTGGCCAAAGAAATTCTTGGCCAGAAACGCCGGCGTCTTTTGCTGGGCCTGCAAGACATCGACGTCGACCAGGGTGTGGGGCACGCCGAGGATCGACAAGAACAGCTGGGCGCGGTGCGAGTGCCCCGAGAGCGGGTGGCGGTAGAGCGTGACGGGCGAAGCTGCTTTTTTGCTCATCGAATACATCCTTCAACAACACGGTGAATGGGTCGTCTCTCACGTGAACACCCAATCAGGCGCGTCGATCGGGCGCGTGGTTGGATGAAACCGCGCGGGCCTGGCGAACGGGCCCGAGCGCTGGGAGTTGCCGGGCCCGCGGTCGAGCAGGCACGATGACGTCATGCCCGTTGCCCCCTCTGACGAAGCGCTCCTTGCCCGCATCCTGGCCGAAGAGGCCACTGGCCAGATCGCCGACTCCCTCGGCCTGCCCCCCGAGGAGTACGCCGCGCGCGTGCTCCACTACATGAAGAACCCGACGGCCGACCCCATCGTCACCGTCATGACGCCCGAGCAGGAAAAGGCCGCGGGCGTGCCGTCGATGGCGGAGTCGCTGGAGTTCCTCGACAAGCTCGCGTCGGGTGAGATCCCGCTGGGCAACGAGCACGAGCAGAGCCGCTTCGCCGGCTTCGACGACGACGAAAAAAGCGCGGCCACGTCGACGGGCGGCCCACAGAAAACGACGGCGCCCAAGGTGCCGGCAGCGTCGCCGACGACGGCACCTGTGGTTGCCAAGCGCGGCCTGTCGAAGAAGTAGCCGCGTCCGGATGCGGAGATCTGATGTGTAGGTCTGGCTCCCATCGGACAACCGGCCAAGCGTCGACAACCCGTCGGCCATCGGGCCGAAACACTCCCTGCAGCACGCTCCGCAACACAGTTCGCCACGCACTTTCTGGAGGTTGGTCATGGGTTTCTTGAGCAAGATCGTCGGCGGCATCACGAAGGCCATTGGCGGCGGCGGCCTCGGCGGCCTCGGCGACATGTTCAAGAAGGGCCTCGGCGGGCTGATCAAGCCCTTCGCCGACAAGATCAGCGGCTTCCTCAACAAGAGCCCGTTCGCCAACATCGTCAACAAGTTCATCGGCTTCGCGGCCAAGATCGGCCCGAAGATGGCCGAAGGCGGCGGCCCGCTCGGCATGCTCGGCGGCCTGCTCTCGAAGGTCGGCGGCCTTGGATCGCTGGCCAATATCGCCCAGACCCTGCTCGGCAAGCTCGGCGGCTCCAGCGCCCTCTCGCAGCTCGGCCTCGGCAACCTCACCGAGATGTTCGCCCAGCGCCAGGCGCAGATGATGCAAAACATCCGCTGAAAGCGGTCATCGGCCCGCAGGGTTGATGAAGCAATCCGGCCTCAAGGCCGGATTTCTTTTTGTGCTTTTCTGCACGACTCAAGCAGGAAAGAAAAAGCCCACCGTTGCGGTGGGCTTTTCTTGAACTGTTTGGTTGAGGCGCATGGATTCGAACCA
>JBKJNL010000469.1:0-7778 GCA_046593615.1 Myxococcota bacterium
GATCCGCTCCCGGGCCGCCTGGGCGCGGGCGAGCCGGGTGACCCGCTCCAGGGCCGCTCGGGGCCCGGCATCGACCTCGGTGCGCCCGTGCCACGTGCGGCGTCGGTCCTGCCCGTCGCGCCGCAGCGTCGTCGGTCGTGGAAGGACGAGGTGCCCGTCGAGCTGCGCGACACCGTCGACCTCGGCCTCGATCACGCCGGCCGGCCGTCGCAGCCGTCGGGCGCGGTGCTCTTGCCGCTGCCGTCGTCGTCGTCGTCGGAGCCCGAGCCGGCGCCGTTGCCCGCATCCTCGAGCCTGTTCGGCGTCGTCGCGGTCGTCGCCGGCGTGGTGGTGGCCGTGGCCGTGCTGCTGGTGGTCGCCGTCGCGGTGGGCGCGCTGCCGAACCCCTTCGACAAAAAGGCCGCCTCGGCGGTGCGCGCGGCGGCCGTCGTCGACGCCGGCGTGGTGTCGGCGTCGAGCGTCGTGGTCGCCGTCGTCGAGGCCGGCGGCATCGCGCCGGCGGTGCCCGCTCTTCCCGTCGATGCCGGAGTCCGAGCCGAAGCCGGTGCCGCATTCGCCGACGCCGGGCTCGTCGGGCGCATCGGGGTCGCCGGCGTCGCCCCTGTCGCCGCCGACGCGGGGGTTGCCGTCGCGCTCGCCGTCCCGCTCGCCGTCCCGCTCGCCGTCCCGCTCGCCGTCCCGCTCGACGCCGACGCCGGTGTCGACGACGAGCCGTTGCCCGACGGGCCCGACGCCCCGACAGGCGACGTCAAGCGGCCCAAGAAGCGGGTGCGCGCCAAGGCGCCCGTCGCCGCCGTCGGCGAAGGCATGTTGCTGGTGCGCGTGCGCCCGTGGGCCAAGGTCTTTGTCGACGGCGTGTCGCTCGGCACCACGCCCATTCCGGCGCTGGCGCTGCCGGCAGGCCGCCACCGCGTGCGCCTCGAGCACGAGGCCATCGAAAAGGCCCAGACCGTCGACATCAAGGCTGGCAAGACCACGACGCTACAAGTCGACATGCGAGCGCCGTGAGCGGCCACCGCCAGGCTCCGACGAGGATGACGACATGACGGAACGCACGATCCCTCTGACGCGGCTGCCCCTCGAGCTGCGCGTCGAAGACGCCGTCGAGGCCGCCTGCGCCAAGGACCTCACGTTCCTTGAAGAGAAGCTGTTGGCCGGCCAGAGCGTGCTCGTCGAATGCGACAAAGAGCTCGTGCTCTACCTGACGCTGGCGGTGCGCAACCGCTTAAAAAAGTCGTCGTCGTCGTCGTCGCCGTCGCCGTCGTCAACGTCGTCCGGGTCCGGCGCGTCGGGGCGGGCGCCGCGCCTGGTCATCGTCGACGGCCGCGGCGGCCCCGAGGATCGACCGTCGGGGCAGCTCGGTCGCATGATCGATCAGCTGGGCAACGCTGTGCGCGGCTCGGTCGAACGCACCGTGGTGGTGCTGCCGCACCTCGACGTTCTGACGACGACGCACACGGGCCTGACGCTCGAGGCGCGAGAGGCCATCCCGCTGCTCTACGAGAACCCCGAGGTCTGCCTGCTGGCGTTTCGCGACCCGAGCTTCGAGGTGCCAAAGGTGCTGCACGGGGTGTTCTCGGCGCACCGCCAGATCACCGGCATCCCGCGCGACGCGCTGCCGCAGCTCATCACCCAGCGCGAAGCAAAGGCGTTGTCGTCGACGGAGTTCGATCCGTTCGGCCTCTACAAGTTTGTCTCCGGCTTGAACCCGGTGCGCTGCCGCCGGCTGTTCCAGGACCTCGCACACCGCGTCGAAGCCCCGCCGGGCCGCCCCAACGCCCGGGCCGTCTACGCCGAGCTGCGCAAGCAGACCGCCACCGACGACGTCGACCTGCCCAACGTCGACATGGAAAAAGACATCGGTGGCTACGCCTCGACCAAGGAGAAGCTGCGCGAAGAGCTCATCGAGCTCGTGCACCGCAAGGACGCGCAGAAGTCAGAGAGCGACATCAAGGCCATCGAAGAGCTCTTGCCGCGTGGTGTCATCTTTCACGGGCCCCCCGGCACCGGAAAGACCTTTTTTGCAAAGGCGGTTGCCACGGCGCTCAACGCAACGGTCATTGTCGTGAGTGGCCCCGAGCTGAAGAGCAAGTGGGTCGGCGAGTCTGAAGAAAATCTCCGCCGCGTGTTCCGCCGGGCCCGCATGAACGCACCGACGGTGTTGGTCTTTGACGAGATCGACGCCTTTGCCACGGCCAGAGGTACGTATCAGGGCTCCGGCGTCGAGCACTCGATGGTCAATCAATTGCTGACAGAGATGGACGGTTTTCGCAAAAATGAAATGATCTTCGTCATTGGCACCACCAATCTCCTGGAATCGGTCGACGCCGCGCTGCTCCGTCCGGGCCGCTTCGAATTCTTGATCGAGATCCCGGCCCCCGACGCCGCCGACCGCAAGGCGATCATCGCCATCTATGACCAGAAGCTCGGCCTCGGGCTCGACGAAAAGGTCGTGCAGCACTTCGTGAAACGCACCGAAGGCTACGCCGACAGCTCGGCCAAGCTGCCCTACGCCGGCGACCACCTCTACGCCGCCTGCCGGGCCTTGAAGCGCCAGCAGCTGCGCACCGGCAACCAGACGATCACCAACGCCGACGTCGACAAAGCCCTGCAGCGCAAGCAGATCCGCCAGGTGGTGCTGTCGGCCCACGAAGAGCGCGTCACCGCCGTGCACGAGGCCGGTCACGCGGTGCTCGGCATGGTCATCCCCGGCGCGCGGCGGCCCGAGCGCATCTCGCTGGTGCAGGACGTCGAAGGCAACCTCGGCTACGTGCTGACGGCGGCGCGGGCCCGGCCGTACGCGACGACGGCCACCGATCTGCGGGCCGACATCTGCGTCAGCTTCGGCGGCCTCGAGGCCGAGCGCCTGGTGTTCGACGACGTCACCATCGGCGCCTGGAGCGACCTGCAGCACGCCACCACCGTGGCCCGGGCCATGGTCGCCGGCCACGGCCTCGACGGCACCTTGCCCCTGCGGGTGGTCATCGACGAAGGCGAGCGCGTCAGCGAGCAGCTCTCTGAAGAGCGCCGCGGCCGCATCGACGGCGCCATCGACCGCATCCTCGATGAAGAGCGCCTGCGGGCCGCGCGCCTGCTCGCCGCCAACCGCCACCTGCTCGACGCCCTGGTCGAGCTGCTGCTCGAGAAGAAAGTGCTCGACGCCAGCGCCCTCGAAGGGTTGCCGGCGCCGGTGCTGCCGCCGTCAGCGTCGTCGTTGTCGTAGGCATCGTCGGCGTCGCAAGCGGTAACCGTCAGTTGTCATCGAGGTGGGCCATGGCCGAGATCACGATCAAGTTTCGCCACAACATGAAGACCGGCAAGAAAGAGCTGGTCATCCACCTCGAGAGCGACAGCGACGTCATGTCGCACGAGCACGAGGCCGATCACCGGCGGCTGGTCGAGGCCTTGATCGGGCAAAAGGTCGACGACGACACCGACGTCGTCGTCGAGCGCATCGAAAAGGCCGCCACTCCGGCGACCGCTCCTGCGACGCTGGCGCCGGCGACGCAGAAGACACCGCTGACGAACAAGAGCTGACATGCCCTGGGGAGTGCGCCTCGACGGAACCGACGCCGACCGGGCCGCGCTGTTGGCGGTGCTGGGCCGGTCGGCGCGCGCGTTTGTCGCCGAGTGGCAGGTGCTCGACGTCGGCGACCACGTGTCGTTCGTCGTCACCGACGCCCTCACGCGCGACGACGCCCTGCACCTCGCCGCCCACGGCCACGACGTCGCCCAGCTGGCGCCCGGGGCCTCGGGCTCCATCGAGGTGCTGCGCGTGCGCACCGGCGCCACCCTGCCAGTGGCGACGCTGCGCACCCGTCGCGCGAGCGGCTTGTTGCAGGCCCTGTCGCCGCGCCCTGCTCCGGCAGCCGGTGCCGGTCGCAGCGCCCCCGCCGAGGGCGTCTTCGTCGTCGACGACGCCACCGAAAGCGCCCGCCTGCTCGAGCGCCTGCTGCTGCTGGATCGCCAGGACGCCCGCGTCTGCGACGTCGACGTCGACGACGATGACGGCGCGGGCCAGCGCAAGCTGCTGGTGCGGGTCACGGCGCCGCCGGTGTGGCTGCTGCTCTGGTGCCAGGATGAGCCGGCGCGGGGCGTGACGGCCTATGTCCGCCACGACGACGAAGGCACGGCGCTGTTCACCGAGTTCGGGCACCGCCACCCGCTCGCCGATCGCCTGGGTGCCGCCCTGCAGCAGCGCAGCGAGATCGGGCTGCTCGACGGCAACGGTCGCTTGCGCCGCACCCGCGCGCCCTGGCCCGAGCAGAGCCTGCACGACGCTCTGTCGCCGGTGTTGCCGGCGTCGCCGCAGCTGCTCGAGCCGCAGCCGGTCACGCGCCGCTTCACCGTGGTGCTGCGCCTCGCTGCGTCCGGCGCCGACGACGGCTTCGAGCCCGAACTGTTCCTGCTTGACGACGACGATGACCTGCTGCGGCTCGAGACCTTTGTCGAAGGCGCCTCGGCCGACGAGCTCGGCCGACTGCTGTTGAGCCGCGTCGGCGGCGTCGACGGGCGCAGCCGCACGGTGCTGCGCGAGGCGGTGCGCGTGGGTGCGCCGCGGCTCGGCGCGCGGCTGTCGAGCCTGTTGCAGCAGCCGGGCTTTGTGCGGGTGGTCGGCTTCGACGGCCTTTATCTACCCCCGGGTAGACGGCTGGTGCCGCAGCTGCGGCGTGACGATCTGCGCAAGCTGCTCGACCTCGAAGACGCCGCCGCCGTCATCGTCGACGAAGACACAGACGGCCTGCGACTGGTGCGCATCCCCCGCCTCGACGACGAGCCCATGAGCCGGCTGGTCACGTTCCTGGCGACGTCGCGGCGCCAAGAGCTCGATCGGCTGCTCGAAGACGCCGTGCTGAGCTTCCCCGGCTTGTCGCTCGAGCGACCGCGGCTGCCGACGCCGCCGCCGAAGCCGCAAGCACCCGTCACCGCCAAAGCGGTCGTCGTCGCCCCGCGCAAGCCGCCGCCGCCGACGACTGCGCCCGCCGCCGCCGCCGTGACCGCCAAAGACGAGAGCGTCGAGTCGCTGCGCGCGCGCGAGCGGGAGCTCGAAGAGCTGGTCACCGCCGACGCCGGGGCCGACGCCGACGCCCACGCCGGGGCCAACGCCGGAGCCGACGACCGCGACGTCGTCGACGCCTGGACCGAGCTGGCCGCCGTCAAGCTGGCGCTCAAAGACAAAGACGACGCCGCGATCACCGCCGGCACCGCCTTGTTCCTCGCGCCGCCTGTCGTGTCGTCGACGCGCTCGGGCCCTGAGCCTCCGCTCCCGGGCCGCTTGGGCCCTGAGCCTCCGCTCCCGGGCCGCTTGGGCCCTGGCACGGCCGTGGCGACGTTGATCAGGGCCAGCGACAACGCCGCCGACATCGTCGCCCTGTGCACCACCGAGCGACCGACCCACGCCCAGGCCCAGCGGCTGTGTGGGCTCGTGCTGCAGGCCCTGGCCCGCTCCGGCGAGACACCCACCGGCGCAGGCGACGTCGACGACGGCGTCCTGCAGCAAGCCGAAAAGGTGCTGTCGGCGACCGACGTGCCGCTGCCGCGCCGCCTGCAATGGGCGGTGCTGCGGGCCATCCACGGGCGGGCCAGCGATCCCATCGGCCTGACCCGCGCCAAGGAGGCCGTCGTCGGCGCCCTCAACGTGCGCGGGCTGACCGAGGCCCTCGACCTGCCGCGCTTCGTGCGCACGCGGCTGGCGCTCAACGACGCGACCCCCGGCGACCCGGGTACCCCGCTCCAGGGCCGCTCGGGCCCGGGCGCGGGTCGCTCGGGGCCGGGGCAGCGCGTGCAGGCCCGCGGCGAGCAGCTCGTCGTCGTCGAACGGCTGTTGCCGCGGGTGGTGCCGCGCCCGCTCGACATCAGCGAGCGGCGCGAGGCGCTGCTCAAGGCGATCTTCCTCAATGGCCTGGCGCGCCTGGGTGGCGAGGTGAAAGACCTCGGGCGGGCCATCGAGCACGAGCTGCCGGCCCACGACGGACCGGTGCGTGTGCTGCTGCGCCTCTACGTCTCGCGCGCGGCCTTTGTGCTGACCAGCGACGGCTCGGATGCGGCCTACGAGGCCTGGCGCGAAGAGGTGAGGCGCGCCGTCGCCGCCGCCGACCGCGTCGAAGACCGCCGCGTCGCCGAGTGGCTCATCAAGCGCTCGCTGTGGCTGCGGCCCGACCCGGTGACCGAGCCGCCGCTCACATTGCGGCCGGCTCTCGAAAAGATCGTGGGCGCCACGGCGCGTGGTGAGCGCAGCGACGTCGTCGACTCCATCCGCGCGGTGATGAGCCACACCGGCAGCTACGACTTCGAGGTGGCGGCGGCCCTCGAGCGCCTGCTCGAGGTGGCGCTGGAGAGCGGTCGTGACGACGTCATCGAAGCCGCCGCCGACGCAGCCTGGCGGGCCGCGCCGACGCTGCGCATCCTCGCGCACCGGGCCCGCCTGCTCGGCGCCGTCGTCAAAGCCGCGGCCTCGGTCGGCGCCGCCAGCGTCGTCGAACGCGCTCTCGACGACGTCGCCGCCATCGCCAACGACAAGAACGTGCCGTCAACGCGCGACCTGCTGCTGGCGGTGCGACCGGCGCTGTTCGCCTTGCGCCGCCTGGGCGCCCTCGAGGCCGCGCGCCGCTTCTTGCGGGCCTTTGAGCCGCTCACGCTGCAGACCGGCCGCGAGACCGGACCGTTGGCCGCGGCCCTCGCCGAGGGCTTCCACCAGCTCGGTGAGCACGACGCCGCCGAGGCGCTGCTCGAACGGGCACTGTCGCGGGTGACCGCGCCCGAGACCGTGCACGTCGACCGCTACGAAGCCGGCGCCGCCGTCATCTCGGCGCTGGCCCACTGGCCGCACGGCGCGCGCGCGGCCCGCTGCGAGGCGTTGTTCCTCGGCCTGAGCCGCTTCAGCGACACGTTCACGACGCAGAGCTGGTTCCCCACCCACCAGCTGTTGATCGCCGAGCGGCTGGTCGAGTGCCTCGTCGACGAGGTCACGGTCCGCAGCGATCGGCTGCAGGCCTTTCTCGATCAAGACGAAGCCCGCGTGCGCCGCCGCATCCTCGCCGACTGGCGCGCCGCGCTCGCCTGACGGGCCAGCTACTTCGGCAGGTCTTTGCCGTAGAGGCGAACGGTGCCGACCTTTTCGGGCGCGAGCGACGTCGTCACTTCGAGCTTCGCCTTTGCCTTTGGCGGAATGGTCAGCTCGGTGGCGCTTTGCTGCGCGGCGGTGACGACGCCGTCGCTGTCGAGCACGATGACGTCGAGGCCGGTGGCCCGCATGGGCTTCTCGGTGTTGTTCTCGACGATGACGGCGATGACCGAGCTGCCGGCGGCACCGGTGACGCCCGCGACCCGCGCCGCACCGGACTTCTCGAGCTCGGCGGTGTTGCTGATGACAACGGCACCGTCGGCGGAGTCGGCCTGCTTGCGGCCTTTGTCGACGCCCGCAGCGATGCCGGTGAACGTGCCCTTGCCGACCTCGATGCCCTTGCCGACGACGGCCGCGGTGGCGTCTTTGGCGTTTTCGCCGGTGCAGCCGACGACGGCGAACAACGTGGAGGCGGTCAATCCGGCGATGAGCAGGGTTTTCACTGTGTGCCTTTTATTCATCTGGCTCAAGAGTGACCATCAATGGATGACCCTGCTCTTGTGCAAAATCAGTGACCTGTTGAACCTTGGTTTCGGCGATGTCGCGCGTGTAGACGGCAACAATGGCTTTGCCCGTCATGTGCACTTTCAGCATCAAGTGATGGGCCTCGGTTGCGTCTTTTCGAAAGAACAACATCAGCACGAGGATCACGAAT
>JBKJNL010000989.1:0-4367 GCA_046593615.1 Myxococcota bacterium
ACCTCGCGCGTGACGTCGTCGACCTCGAAGCGCAGCGCCTCGGGTGCCGGCGGCGCGCCCGACCACCGCTTGCGATTTTCGCCGTCGAAGCTGAAGCGGCCGCCGACGGGCTTGCCGTCGCGCTCCATCAAGATCCACGAGCGGCGGCGAACCTGTCGGTAGAAAGCGTCCATGCGAAACGGCAGCCGCGGACAGGCCGTCTGAAAGTCGACGTCGTCGGTGAGCCAGCCGCCGTGGTCGACGACCTGCAGCAGGCCTTCATCGATGAGCGGCTGCACATCGAGCCGCAGCTCGCGCTCGGCGGCCTCCCGCATCACGAGCGCACCGTGCGTTCGCGCGAAGGGACGCAACGCCGCGGCGTAGTCGCCGCCGCTGACGAGGTGCTGCACGTGCACGCCGCGCGTGGCTTGCTCGAGCGCGAAGTGCCGCAGGTTCGTCAACAGCAGCGCCAGCTTCTGCTGGTGATACGGCCGACGACCGGCTTTTTCGGGGGCTTCGACGACGACGATGCCGACGTCGCCCGGGGCGCTGTCGGCCAGGGGACCGAGACGATCAGTCAGTTGATCGTAGGCGACGAAGACCCAGCGCCGGGGTCGCGTGACGTCGACGTGGGCAGAGGTGAGCTCGGTCAAGGCGCGCTGGAAGGGACCCATCTCGCTCAGATGCCGATCGCGACGCGCCCGTGTCGCGCACCGTCATGCTGCTGTGCCGGTCAGTGGCCGTGGCCGACGAACTGCACGAGCACGCGGCGCAGGTCGCGCGGATCGTTCGAGGGCCAGAGCCAACGCGGCAGGCGCTGCAGGGCCTGGCGGCGCTTCAGCGGCAACGACTCCCACTGCTCGCGCTCGGCGGCGATGCGGGCCTCTTCTTCGTTGGGCACCGTCACGATGCGGCGCGTGTTGCCGAGGGTCGGCGTCTCGCGGGCCACGCGGGTGCTGGCGTTGGCGCCTTCGACAGACGGCTCGATGCTGGTGATGACGCCGTCGCCGTCGACGTCGATCCAGATCGGGTTCGTCAGCGCGAACGGCGTGGTCACGAACACCAGCTCGGGCGCGAGCGCACCGTCGATGCTGCCGAAGCCAAAGGAGCTGCCGAGGGCGCCGATGACGTCGGTGAACTGCAGCGGCGGGATCTCGTTCGGGTAGATCGACGGGAACAGCGAAGCCGACTCTGACGATGAGCTGACCTCGACGACGATGAAGCCGTCCTCTTCGAGGTCGATGGGGAACGTCAGGTCGGCGGGCGTGGCGCCCAGCGCCGTCGGGGCGCCGGCGATGCCGTTGGTGTAGACGCGCACGGTGTCGGCGTGGACCCACGGGGCCTGCTCGACGTGCACCTTGAGCTCGCCGTTTTCGGCGATGGCGCCGATGCTCTTGCCGCCGAGATCGAGCCGCACAAAGGGGCCGTTGCTCATCAGCACGTCGCCGTTGGCGGCGCCGCGGTCGGCGGGGGCGGCGCGCACATCCATCGCGGCCATGATGTCGTCGGGGCTGACCTGCGACGGGCTGTCAGAGGGCACGCGGACGTAGGTGCGGGGCGAGCCGGGCTCTTCTTTTTCGGGCTCGTGGCTGTCGGAGTTCGCGGTGCCGACCACGCGCTTGCCGGTGCGCAGCAGCTTGAGCCAGTCGTCGACGACGCCGGGAAAGGCGACGTCGCGGCCGGCGGGCTCGCAGCGGCCGTCGGCCACCTGCGCAGCCTCGCGCGCGTCGCAGGCGACGCCGTCAGCCGCGGAGCGCGCGCAGAGCGCAGGGACACAGTTGCATTCTTCGTCGGGGACGTCGGCGGCGCATTCGGCTGGCGGAAACTCGCGGAACACCTCGCCTTGCTCGAGGGGGCAACAGGTGGCGGGGTCGCGTTCGACGCCCGGCGGGGTGGAAAACGTGCGCAGAAATTCGAAGCGCTTGCCGTTGAAGACCTCGATGGCGTCGAAGTCGAAGGAGAACGCGGCGGCGTCGAATTCGGGGTGCTCGGTCGGGTCGGGCCCGATGATGGCGCCGCCCTGGCCCTCGGGGATGAGCGTGTCGGCGTTGACGCCGTACTGGTCGAAGTAGCCGAGGATGCTGTCGCGCGGGTGGTTGACCTGCAGGATGATGCGGCCCGGCGTTCCGTCGGTGCCCTTGCGTCCGAGGGCGCGCAGGTCGTCAAAGATGTCTTGCGGGTCGCGCAGCGCCCACTCGAACGACCCGTAGGTGCGGCTCTTGATGGTGTCGATGTCGCCGTCTTCGTCGGCGACGAAAGCGCCATCGCCCTTCTCGAGGGGGAAGCCGTTGAAGTGGCCGCGATCGATGGTGGTCAGCTCAAGGCCGATGGCCGAGTTGATGAAGCGGCCGAGGCCGAGCTTCTCGATGGTGGCGCGGTAGTCGACGATGAAGTTGTGGTCGGTGCTGACGGCGTATTCGACGCCTTCGGCGGCGTACGAGGTGATGCGGTCCTTCAAGCTGGCGTTGCTGTCGAGCGAGAACACCGAGTGCAGGTGGAAGTCGGCGCCGACGTAGCCGGTGGTGTCGACGACGCGTTGGATCTCGGTGTTGAGGGTCGTGGTGCGGCCGGCTTCGAGCGTGACCTCTTGCTCGGTGCGCGTGTACTCGGGGCCGCGGCCGGCAAAGACCCGGTAGGTGCCAGGGCGGGCGACGATGTCGATCGTGCCGTCTGCGGTGTATTGGAAATGCTCGATGTACTGCAGTGTGTTCGGGTCGGTGGCGACGTCAGGCACGAAATCGGTGTAGCGAAATTCTTCGCCGATGCTGAGATCGAAAAGCCAATCTTTCGGCTTGTCACCGACGTGGTCGGCGGGCGTCGTGCCGACCAGCGTGACCTTGGCCGGGATGCGCCCCCCGCTGTTGCCAGCGTTGCTGCCGTCGCCATTCTCGCCGCGCTCCACAATGGTCATGACCAGGCGCGCCGGCTGCGGCAGCGTCAGCTCGACGTGGGCGTCGGCGCCGGCTTCGATCTTCACGTCGGACTTCGTCTGCGTCGCGTAGCCCTCTTCGACGGTCAGCAAGGTGTAGGTGCCAGGCCGGAGGTTGGCCTGGAAGCGTCCGCCTTCGTCGGTCTTGATCTGCGTGACCTTGGCGCCAGCGCCGTCGATGACGAGGATCGAGGCGCCCACGACGCCTTCGCCTGAGCCGTCTTGCCGCAAGCGGCCGGTGATGCTGCCGGTCTCATCGCCGAGGATGGCGTAGACGGTGTCGGTGATGCTGGCGACGTCGCCGTCACCGACGAGGAAGTGTCGCGTAAAGGTGATTTCGTCGGTGCCGCCGGGCTGCTGATCGTTGCGGGTCAACGTGCGCGGCGGCAGAACCTGGAACACGCCGGTGAACGCGCTGGCGATGAACGGGATGTGGATCGTGTGGTCGGTGGCGCCGGGAAACTGGTCGGCGTTGCTCTGCACGAAGTTGGTCGCCGGCGCCGTCGGCGGGGCCGCGAGCAGGCCGTACGAGACATCTTTGCCGGCCGAGGCGACGAACTCGCCGGTGATGCCGGGCAGCGCGGGCAGGGTGATGTCGCCGGCAGCGTAGATGTCTTCGAGGCTGAAGCGGATGTCGAAGCCCGCGGGGTGCGGCGCGAACACCTTGTTGCCGGCGCCGAACAGCATGACGTCGCCAAACGGGGTGGGCACCACGCTGGCGGGGTCGAAGCTCGCGTTCGGCAACTCCATGTCACCGAAGGGCACCTTGATGTTCTGCACCCTCGTCGTCATCGTCAGGTACTGCGCGTCGGGCTCGAGGATGTAGCGGGTCTCGAACTGCAACCGCGGCGTCTGGCGATCGTCGCCGAGCAACAGCTCGTTCACCTTCTGCGTCAAGGCGATGAAGTCGCCGCCGGTGCCGCGGATGACGACGACCGCTGCTTTGCCGTCGGTGCCGTCGTTTTCGATTTCGATGGCCGCGAGCTTCTTGCTCGGATCGTTGGGGTCGCGGACCTCTTGCGGCTCAAGGGCCTCGAGGAAGAACGCTGGAAACATCTCGCCGAAGTTGTCTTTGCCGGTGCCGCCTTCGGAGGTGCCGCGGCCGCTCGACTCGCGCACCAGGTCGGCGTCGAGCAGGGCGCCGCCAAAGACGCCGAAGCCGCGGGAGAACCCGGCGTCCTGGATGATGAACCGCACCTTGCCGTTCTCAAGCATCCAGTCGCCGACCTCGCCCAGGGCGCGGGGTCCGCCGATGAGCTCGGCCCGCGTCCGCACCTTGTGCGCGCTGGCAACGGGCTTCGAGGCAGGGCAGGAGCAGAGCGAGCCCAACGAGAGGCTCAGAAAGGTGGCAACGACGACGACACGCATGGGCCGGTGTCTAGTCCGACGGGCGACTTTTGGCGATGCCTTGTGGCGGCGGGCGGGGCACGTGGCGCGAGAGAGGGCGGCTCAGCGTTTC
>JBKJNL010000035.1:0-3220 GCA_046593615.1 Myxococcota bacterium
GGGGGCCCCGATCGGGCTCCGCCCGTCGGGGGAGGGTCTGGCGACAGACCCTCAAAGAAGACGAAGCAGGGTGTTGGAAAAGCGCGAAGCGACTTTTTCAGCACCCTGCTAGAGCGCGCCTGCGAGGGAGTGCAGCACCACGCCGACGGGCACGGCTTCGACGGGGCTCTCGTCGTCGACAAAAAACGCCAGCGCGAACCCCTTGGCGCGGTCTTCGTCGACGAGGCCGCGCTGGCGGGCCAACAAACCGCCGCCGATCGTGACCCGCAGGGTGGCGCCTTCGACGAGGGCGGTGACGCGGGCGGCGGCGGAGTCGTCGTCGACGGCCCACAGCTCGCAGGCTTGTCCGGCGTGCTCGAAGCTGGCGTCGGGCTCGCGCTCGGTCTCGCTCTCGAGGGAGCGGGCCACGCGCCCCTTCTTGTCGACGTACGAGATGACCACCGGCTCGACGGCGACGCCGGCAGCGGTCAGGCGGGCCGCGCGGTCGTCACGGTCGTCGCGGTCGTCGTCGACGGTGGCGTTGTCGTCGGCGTCGGCGTCGACGTCGATGGAGTCGGCGCGCACGACCGCAAAGAAGCCGATGCGGCTGGCGGGGTCTCCGTCGCCGTTGCTCGCGGCCTTGCTCGTGGTCTGCACCTTGAGCACGTAGAGCGAAGGCAGGGCGTCGCGCGCGACGACGCCGGCGCGCAGCTGCTCGACGACGAGGAACCGCGCCCGGGCCGGATCGCCGCGCACCAGGCCGATGACGTTGCGCGGATCGCGGGCCAGCAATGCCAGGGCCGTGGCGTCGTCGACGTTGACGCCGGGGGCCACCAGGGCGCCGGGATCAACCCGGGCGGGCACGGGGCGCAGACCACGAAAGGGGCGAACGACGGCCATGGCCAGGGAAGTACCTCTCGCGCTGCTTTCACTCCACCCGCGCGCCCGCCGGCGGCCCGCGATCACGCACATCGAAAGCCGGAAAACGGGGAAAAACCGGCCTCCGTCATTCGCGCTCCTCGGGTGCGCGGATGGGAGTGGGTAGGTGCACGTCGGTGGAATGCAGACCAGTGGGTCACAGTGACCGATCGTCTAACCTGCTGAAATTCGATGAGAATCCGGCGACCCGTCGGACGGTGTGAGCCGGCACACCTACAGCGGCGCCGCAGGTCGCATCAACGGGGCCGCTGATGTCCAGATCAGCAACCGACCCATCAAATGGTCTTCACGCGAATGAGACGCGGTGGAGGCCACGACATGACGATCACGGCAAAGACGGCGACGAAGCTTCTGACCCTCGGCCTGGTGGTCGGTCTGTCGGGGAGCTTTGGTTGCGTCGCTGATCTGGGTGGCAGCGAGGGCGACCTCTCGATCGACGAAGCCGCCGACGCCAGCACGCAAAAAGGCGCCGTCATCCTCGGGGCCATCGACTGGCAAGAAGCGTCGACCCTCGCCGAAGGAACCGGCCAGCGGCAGAACGCCCGCGCCGTCGCCTACCTCGACATCCCCGCCGCCGGCTCGCGCTGCACGGGGTTCTTGATCGCCCCCGACGTCATCATGACCAACAACCACTGCATCCCCGAGGCGTCGGCGGCGCGCGGCGTCAAGGCCTACTTCCACTACGAGCAGGGCGCCGGCAGCGACACGCCGGTCGACTGCTCGGGCTTCATCGGCAACGACGCCGCCCTCGACTACGCGCTGCTGCAGTGCACGACCCGTCCCGGCGACACCGTCGGCGTCGTCGAGCTCGACGGCCGCCCGGCCCGCACCAACGAAGCCATCTACGCCGTGCACCAGAACTGCGACTACTACTCGGACGCGGGCTGCGCGCCGACCAAGAAGCTGTCGGCCGGCGTCGTCAAGACCACGGGCAACGAGTTCGGCCACAGCGCCGACACCCTCGGCGGCTCGTCGGGCGCGCCGGTGTTCGCGGCCAACTCGCACAAGGTCATCGGCCTGCACCACGTCGGCAGCGGCGGCGACAGCATGGGCCGCGGCACCGTCAACTACGCCGTGCCCATGGCCCGCATCATCCCGGCGCTGCAGCAGCGCTACCCCGGCCTGCAGCTCGGCGCGCGGGCACCCTCGACCGCGCCGGCCACGGCGCCGACCGCCGACCTCTACGAGCCCAACGACACGCGCCAGGGCGCCACCGCGGTGCAGCTGCCCTTCGCCTCGCACGACGCCCGCATCGACGGCGGCGACAACGATATCTTTACGTTCAACAGCGACGGCGCCGCCCGCTCGCTCGCGCTGCGCTTCAGCCACGCCGCCGGCGACCTCGACCTCTACGTCTACGACGGCGCCGGCAACCTCGTCGCCAAGTCCGTCGGCACCACCGACGTCGAAGGCCTCGCCGGCGCGCTCCCGGTCGGTCCGCTGCTCGTGCGCGTCATCGGCTACGGCTCGGCCACCGGCGACTACGCCCTCACCATCCAGTGAGCGTCACGGCTTGAGGGTCAGGGCTTGATGGCCGGCGCGTCGTCGACGACCACGACGGTGTCGAGGCGGCAGCCGCCGAGGTCGGCGGGGGCGGTGACGGCGACGTCGGCGCCGCAGAGGGCGCGGACGCCGACGACGACGCCGGGGCAGGCGGCCCGGGCCTGCCAGCAGGTGCCGATCTGCCCCGCCGCGCACGGCACCTCGATGGGTCGCGCCAACGGCACGCGCGACAGCACCAGCTGATCGAGTTGTTGGAACGTCGGCCGCGCGTCGTCGTGGGTGGGCAGCAAGGCCCAGCCGACCACGCCGCTGGCGTCGACGACGAGGGCCTGCTCGGCGCGGGCGCCGACGCCGAGGCCGAGGGAGGCGGCACCGGCGCGTCCGACGAGGCTCTCGTCGAGGGGCGCTGTGGCGCGGGCCACCGACATGGCGCGGCCGTCGAGCCCGCGGCCGTCGAGCGCCGCGGTCACCCGGGCCCGGCTGACGCCCACGTCGACGTCGACGCGGACCTTGACGCCGCAGGATTGCGCGCGGGCGCGGAAGATCGGGGCCGCGACCCGCGGCGGTGGGCCGCTGGTCGCCAGCACGGCGGCCGACGTCGCCGCCCCGCGCCGCCCGACGCTGCTGGCAGCGCTGTTGCCGACACCGTTGCGGTCGCCGCCGCCGTTGCCGACGCGGTTGGCAACGCTGTCGCCGACGTGGGCGGGGGGGCGGCGCTGCCGGCTCGAGGTCTGGTCGACGACGAGCTTCACGCCCCAGGCGATCGCCAGCACGAGCACGATCAAGGCGACCGGCTGTC
>JBKJNL010000074.1:0-2901 GCA_046593615.1 Myxococcota bacterium
GCTGGTGCGCGAAGAGCGCCGCGGGCTCTCGCCAGCCGAGGTCGAGCAGGCCCAGCGCCTCGTCGAGACGGCCCGCCTGCTCGACCTCGGCTGGCGAGAGCCCGCGGCGCTCTTCGCGCACCAGCGCGAACAGCGACTCGAGCTCGTGACAGAGGGCCTGCACGTCATCCGAGCCGACGGCGCGCGCGGCGCCCTTGATGTTGTGGGCCGAGCGGTAGAGGTCGAGCAGGTCTTCGTCGCGGTGGGGATCGTCGTGCGGCTTCGCCAACAACAGCGCCATTGACCGCGTGCGATCCTCGAGCTCCTCGAGAAAGCTGGCCTGCAGCCGCTGGAGAAGATCGTCGTCGATCTGGGTCATCTGCCCAGCGTTCGCACGTCGGCATGTTTGGCCGCGCCGCGGTCGACGGCGGCGAGGGATCGATCGGCCATCGCATTCTGGTTGACCAGTGTGCGCAGGCTGCGGCCCTGGTCATCGAGCTGCGAGGCGGCGATCTCGGCCTGCTTCGTCGCCGTCAGGTTCTGGGCCATCACCTGGTTGAACTCCTGGATGGCCTTGTGGATCTGGCCGACGGCGCCGTTTTGCTGCGAGGTCGCCTGCGAGATGTGCGTGGCCATCTCGGCCAGCTCGGCGACGGTCTCGGTGAGCTGCCGCAGGCGCTCACCGGCCTCTTGCGCCGAGCGCACGGCGCTGGCCATGCTCTTGGTGCCGTCTTCGGTCGAGAGCACGGCGCGGTTGGCCATCTTCTGGATCTCGCCAAGGTTGAGGCGGGCCTCGGCGGTGGCCTGGCGGGCCTGGTCGGCGAGCGCCTTGACCTCGGTGGCGACGATCGAAAAGCCCTTGCCGGCGTCGCCCGCGCGCGAGGCTTCGATCGAGGCGTTGAGGGCCAGCATGTTGGTCTGGTCGGCGATGTCGTTGATGGCCATGACGATTTCGTTCACGGCCTGGCTGCGCTCGGCGAGGGCCAGGATGCTGGCGGCGACGGCGTCGGCCTGGTCGCGGGCCGCGCTCATGACCATGACCGTCTGGTCGACGGCGCGGCGGCCGGCGAGCCCGATCTCTTCGGAGCGCCCGGCGGCTTCGGCGACGCCGCGGGCCCGCTCGGCGGTCTGCTCGGTGACCTTGGCGACCTCGTCGGCAGCGGCCAGCGTCTGGAACACCGACGACGATTGCTCCTGGGCCGAGGCGGTCTGCTGCTTGGTGCTGGCCAGCAGCTCGGTGGCGGTGGACCCCAGCACGCTCACGGTTTCTTTCATGGCGACGAACAGCTCTTCGAGGCGCTTGCGCCCGGACTGCTCGATGACGAGCGTGTCGCTCAAGCTGGTGGTCATGGCGTCAAAGGCCACGCCGAGCGCCGCCACCTCGTCGGAGCCACCGACCGCGGCCCGCAGGGTCAGGTCGCCGACGGCGATGCGCTCGGCGGTGGCGGCGAGCAGCTGCAGGCGGCGCGTGACGCTGCGGACGATGAGCAGCACCAGCAACAGCGCCAGCACCAGGGCCGCGCCAAAGACGAGCTGCAGCGCGCCGAAGCGGCGCACCGAGTCGCGCGACTGTCCTTCGCCCAAGAGCACGTCGCGGCGCAAGTCGATGACCAGGGCTTCGGCGCCGGTGCGAAAGCTCTCGAGCTCCTGGGCAGCGATGACCGGCGACGGCGACGACATCACCCGCGTGAGCGTCGGCCTGAGGCGGGTGCGCCACATCTCTTCCCGGCGGCGCGTGCCGTCGAAGAGCTCGCCCATGACGCGGGCGCTGTCTTCTTCGTCGCGCAGCAGGTTTACGTAGCGGGCGTCCATGCGCTCCACAGCGGCCTGCAGCAGGGTCCGATAGCGGATGGTTTCGTCGGCGTCGTCGCTGAGGGTGCGCCCACCGATGGAGCTGCGGGCCAGGTACAAGAGCTCGTAGAGCTGGGTCTCACCGCGCCCCGACAGCGCCGTCCACGAGAGTCGGGTGGCGACGTCATTGAGGGTGGCGACGTTGGCGGCGATGACGATGAGGGCAAAGGCCAGCAGCGACAAGAGAACCGCGCCGAGGCGCACGCCGAGCGAGCTCAAAAAACCGACTTGTTTGCCCATGGTGGACCTCAGGATGTGACCGGGCCGGGCGCCGGGGTGGGGGCCCCAGACGCGCCGGACGACGATGGTGGAGAAGACAAAAAGTTGAAGCGGGCGTCGTCGAGCAGGGCGACGGCGTCGAGCAGCACCAGGCCATCGGCCAGCACCCCGCGCACCGGCAGCCCGGCGTAGGCGCCGTCTTGCGACAGCGGGTGCAGGTCGTCGTTGTCGTAGGCGACGACCTCGCTGGCGTCGTCGGCGACGAAGCCGAGCTCGACGTCTTTGCGGCCGATCAACACCAGCCGCCGCGGCGTCGCGGCGGGCTGGCCCGGGCCCAAGCGGCCCTGGAGCGGGTCACCCGGACGCCCCGCGCCAGCACCGAGGCCAGCGGCACCCGGCAAGTGGAAGCAGGCCACTGCGCGACCGCGCACGAGGGCCACGCCGGCCAGCTGCGAGGGCCCCAGGGGAATCACCGTGATCGGCGGCGCGGTCATCGCGCCCAGGCACAGCGCGAGATCGAAGCCGACGCGCACGCCGCCGGCGACGACGACGAGGGCCTGGTGGCTCGCGCGTGGCTGGTGCGCGTCTCTGGGTGGGCGGGCCAGCTGGCGGGCCCGCGCCTGGAGCAGGCGCTGCTCATCGTCGTCGGTGGCGTTGTTGTTCGCGTTGTTCGCGTCGTTGCCTTGGTTGTCGTCGTTGTCGTTGTCGATCATTCAGCCCGGCCTTCGGTCGTTGCCAGCAGGCGGTCGCACTCGCGCAGCTCTCCATCGGTGGTCTGCCCGTCGCCCAGGGCGATGGCCTCGGCGGGCCCGAGCTTCTCGAGCTCGCGCCGGGCCGAGAGCGCGGCGCGGC
>JBKJNL010000223.1:0-4552 GCA_046593615.1 Myxococcota bacterium
GATCGAGGTCACCGCGCTGCGCTGAAGATGCCTCGAACCCGTCAGCGCGGCTTCTTGGGCAACGGCGCGAGCGACAACGGCGACGACGACGACGACGACGACGACGACGACGACGACGAAGATACGATCTGGCCGGAGGTCATCGGGTCGAGGGACCGAAGCTCGGGCGCGCGCGAGGCAGCGGCGGCGTGCAGCGCCTCGCCGAGGCCGCGCACCAGACGCAGCACAACCCGCGCCTCGTCGGCGCTGAAGTCGGTGACCAACGCGGTCACATGCAACGTGCCGTCCCGAGCCAAGACGCAGCGCTGAACCTCAGCGCCAGCAAACAGACGCCGCGTGGCGAGCTTGACCTCGCCGCGCGCCATGACCTCGGCAACGACGCGGGCGTTGCTGCCGCTGAGCTTGAATTCGTCGTCAAAGGCGATGTCGCCGATCTTGGTATCGGCGAAGCCGAGCGTTTCGCGCAGCGCCCCCGAAAAGCCCTCGAGGCCGATCGACAGGGAGGTGTGACGCGCGAGAGCGATGGCGTCGACGTCGACGAACCAGGCGCCGTCGTCTCGGCGATCGTGCCGTCCGATCGTGAGTCGCGTCGGGCTGTCGCCGCGCCGGGTCTTCACGACCGGCGCCGAGAGGAGCCTGTGCTCGACCAGGTATTCGGCGTCGCCCGCGAATTGTTTGGCGAACTGTTTGCGACTGTGGCGCAGGCTCAACACCAGAAAGGTGAGCACCGCGCCCATCATCGTCAAGAAAACGGGCCAGGGAATGTTGCCCATCAGAGCACCAGCAGGCCTTCGACCCCTGACGCCACGCGGACGACGGTGACCGGAGTCGAGGAGTCGAGCAGCTTCCTGGTTTCCGCGAGCATGACGTCGAGCTTCACACCGTCGCCGACCTCGTGCTCAAAAATCCTGCGGCCGCGCTCCTGCACGACGACCGTCGCGCCTGGCGCGAGGTGATGCTGCCGATCTGGACGCGCAGGCAGCAGAATTTCCACGCACGCTGGATGGGCTGCGGGCCGTGGCCGAGCGCAAGGCTTCTGGCGCACCACCGACGACCGACTGCTGGCGCGACGCTTGCGATTGGGGTGGCAACACGCACGGAGCTGCCATGTCTGCTTCAGCCACCGACCTCGTCGTCTTCCTTGCGCACCGTGGACGCGACGATGTCGCCGTTGTCGGCGGCAAGAACGCGGGCCTCGGCTGACGACGACAACGACGGCTCGCCACTCTCAACGCTCGATTCAACCGGTTCGACGTTCGAGCTATGACGCCGCTTCCGCACCGGGAGCCGCCATGACGCCATCCTCCGCTTCTTCTTCGTCGGGCCCTGGGTCCGATCCGGCGCAGCCGCTGTCGGCTTCCGCGCTCGCCACCCTCGATGCGTACTGGCGGGCCGCCAACTATCTGTCGGTCGGCCAGATCTACCTGTTCGACAACCCGCTCCTGAAGAAGCCGCTGCAGAAGGAGCACATCAAGCCCCGCCTGCTCGGCCACTGGGGCACAACCCCGGGCCTCAACTTCATCTACGCGCACCTGAACCGGGTCATCGCCGCCCACGACCTCGACATGATCTACATCGCCGGCCCCGGTCACGGCGGCCCCGGCCTGGTGGCCAACGCCTATCTCGAGGGCACCTACAGCGAGGTCTACCCCGACGTCAGCGCCGACGAAGAAGGCCTGTTGCGGCTCTTCACCCAGTTCAGCTTCCCCGGCGGCATCCCCAGCCACGTGGCGCCCGAGACACCGGGATCGATCCACGAGGGCGGCGAGCTCGGCTACTCCCTGAGCCACGCCTACGGCGCCGCTTTTGACAACCCGAACCTGATCGTCGCCTGTGTCGTCGGTGACGGCGAGGCCGAAACCGGGCCGCTGGCCACCAGTTGGCACTCGAACAAATTCCTGAACCCCAAGAGCGACGGCGTGGTGCTGCCGATCCTCCACCTCAACGGCTACAAGATCGCCAACCCCACGGTGCTGGCGCGCATCGGTCGCGACGAGCTCGAGAGCCTGCTGCGCGGCTACGGGCACACCCCGTACTTCGTCGAGGGCAGCGACCCGGCGCTCATGCACCAGCAGATGGCCGCCACCCTCGACGTCGTCGTCAAGGAGATCGCCGGCATCAAGGCCCGCGCCGCCGCCGCCGTCGATGGCGCGGTCGAGCGCCCGCGCTGGCCAATGATCGTCCTGCGCTCGCCCAAGGGCTGGACGTGCCCGCCGATCATCGACGGCAAGAAGACCGAGGGATCGTGGCGCAGCCACCAGGTGCCCATGGGCGAGATGCACGAGAACCCCGCGCACGTGGCGCTGCTCGAAGAATGGATGAAGAGCTACCGGCCCGAAGAGCTGTTCGACGAGCGCGGCGCCCTCGTCGAGCACGTCGCCGCCCTGGCCCCGCGCGGGACGCGGCGCATGAGCGCCAACCCCCACGCCAACGGTGGCCTGCTGTTGAAGGACCTGCGCCTGCCCGACTTCCGCGAGCACGCTGTCGAAGTCACCGCGCCCGGCGCCGTCGACGCCGAGTCGACGCGGATCATGGGCAAATTCCTGCGCGACACGATGAAGCAGAACGAGGCCTCCCGGAACTTCCGCTTGTTCAGCCCCGACGAGAACAACTCCAACCGCTGGCAGGATGTGCTGGCGGTGACCAACCGGGCCTGGCTCGCCGACCACGACGGCACCGACGACCACCTCGCCGCCGACGGCCGGGTGATGGAGATGCTCTCGGAGCACCAATGCCAGGGCTGGCTGGAGGGCTACCTGCTGACCGGCCGCCACGGCTTCTTCAGCTGCTACGAGGCCTTCATCCACATCATCGACTCGATGTTCAACCAGCACGCCAAGTGGCTGAAGGTCTGCAACCAGATCCCGTGGCGCCGTCCCATTGCCTCGCTCAATTACCTGCTGAGCTCGCATGTCTGGCGACAAGACCACAACGGCTTCAGCCACCAGGATCCGGGATTCATCGATCATGTGGTCAACAAGAAGTCGGAGGTGATCCGTGTCTACCTGCCGCCCGACGCCAACTGCCTCTTGAGCGTCACCGACCACTGCCTGCGCAGCCGCAACTACGTCAACGTCGTCGTCGCCGGCAAACAGTCAGCGCCGCAGTGGCTGACCATGGACCAGGCCATCAAGCACTGTACCGCCGGCCTCGGCATCTGGGACTGGGCCAGCAGCGACGCCGGCCACGAGCCCGACGTCGTCCTCGCCTGCTGCGGCGACGTGCCGACCCTCGAGACCCTGGCCGCCGTCGACCTGCTGCGGACCCACCTGCCGGAGCTCAAGGTACGGGTGGTCAACATCGTCAACCTCATGAAGCTCCAGCCGCCCTCCGAGCACCCCCACGGCCTCCCCGACCGCGACTTCGACGCCATCTTCACGGCCGACAGGCCGGTCATCTTCGCGTTTCATGGCTACCCGTGGTTGATCCACCGGCTGACCTACCGTCGAACGAATCACGAAAATATTCATGTTCGAGGATACAAGGAAGAAGGCACCACCACCACGCCGTTCGACATGTGCGTGCTGAACCAGATCGATCGCTTCAACCTCGCGAAGGATGTCATCGCCCGGGTGCCCGGCCTGGCCACGCGCGCAGCACCCATCTCCCAGCTGCTCAACGACAGGCTCACCGACCACACCAACCACATCCGCCGCCACGGCGTCGACATGCCCGACATCGACGGCTGGCGCTGGCAGGCGCGGCGAGACGATGGCGCCAGGAAGAAAGACACGGCCGCCGACAACGTCTGAGCGCGGTCGTGTTTCGGCGCAGCGGCCTCGGCGTGCTGGCGCGGTTGCTAGCGTGTTGAACCTGCCTCACGAGGAGCACGATCGATGACCCGTGAGACCAGCGAGCGGAGCAGCACGGACCGCGGCGGCAGCGCCCCCGGCTTGCGGCGGACCCTCGGCCTGCCCGGGCTGCTGTTCTACGCCGTGGGGCTCATCATCGGCGCGGGTGTCTACTCTGTGATCGGCGCGGCCGCGCAGGAGGCCGGCGACGCGCTGTGGCAGAGCCTCGCCCTCGGTGCGGCCGCGGCGGTGCTGACCGGCCTCGCGTACGCCGAGCTCGCGACGACGTTCCCGCGGGCGGGCGCGGAGTCGGTCTATTTGGCCGAGGCGTTCCCCCGGGCCCGCTGGGTGGGCGAGCTCGTCGGCGCGGTCCTCCTGCTGGCGGCGGCCGCGACCGCCACCACGGTCGCGCTCGCGTTCGGCGGGTACCTGCGGGTGTTCGTCGACGTGCCGGCGTGGATCAGCGCGGCGGCGTTGCTGGTGGCCGCGAGCGGCCTGAACCTCATCGGGATGCGCCAGTCCACCTGGCTGAACGCGGCATTCACCCTGGTCGAGGTCGCCGGCCTCTGCCTCTTCGTGGGGCTCGCGGCCACCCAGCCGACGTTCGGCGCCGCCCTCACGACCGCTCCCCACCTCGGCGTGCTGGGCGGCACCGCGGTTGTGTTCTTCGCGTACCTCGGCTTCGAAGAGCTCGCGAATCTGGCGGAGGAGGCTAAAAACCCCGGCCGCGACCTGCCGCGCGCTATCCTGCTCGGAGTGGC
>JBKJNL010000241.1:0-6069 GCA_046593615.1 Myxococcota bacterium
CCCCTCCGTCGTCCGCACCGACTCCATGGGGTCGGGTGTCGAGTGTGCCAGGCGCGGCGCGGGGCACGGCGCGCAGGGCGGCGACGACAGCGTTCATCGACTGCGGCCGCTGGGCCGGGTCTTTCGCGAGCGACACGCGCACCAGCTCGGCCAGTCCGGCGGGCACGTCGACGAGGCGTGGGGCTTCGACGGTCATGTGCTTGACGACGAGGTCGCCGAAGCCGCCCGAGAACGGACGCTGTCCCGTCAGGGCCTCGTAGAGCACGACGCCCAACGAGTACACGTCGGCGCGGGCGTCGACGGGACGCGTCGTGAGCTGCTCGGGCGACATGTACTCGGGGGTGCCGACGATGGAGCCGGCGGCGGTTCGTCCGGCGACAGGGCGTCCGGCAGGGCGTCCGGCAAAGAGGCGGCCCGCGCCGACGGGGGGCAGCCCGAGCTTGGCCACGCCGAAGTCGAGCACCTTGACGCGCAGGCCGACGTCTTCGCCGAGCAGCACGATGTTGTCGGGCTTGAGGTCGCGGTGGACGACGTCGAGCGCGTGGGCGGCGGCGAGGGCCGACGCCACCTGGATGCCGATCTCGACGACGCGGTCGACGGGGACGTGGCCGAGGCTGGCGATCTCCGCCGAGAGCGTGCGCCCTTCGAGGAGCTCCATGACGATGCACGGCCTGCTGTTCTCGATGAACAGGTCGGTGACCTCGACGATGCCGGGGTGCTTGATGCGGTTGACCACCCGGGCTTCGCTGAAGAAGCGCTCGATGCTCACCTTGTTGCGGACCTGCTCGGCGCGCAGCACCTTGAGCGCCACGCGCCGCCCGATGACGGCGTGCTCGGCGACGTACACGCGCCCCATGCCGCCCTCGCCGAGCAGGGACACCACGCGGTAGGCACCGACCTGCGAGCCGGCCTCGATGACGGCGTCGTCTGCTTCGTCGTCGTGCGCGCCGGCGTCGTCTGCGCCGCCGTCGTTCGCGCCTTTTGCGGTCGAAGTCGCGTCGCCGGTCCGGGCCGCCACGTCGTCGACCGCGGGCGCGCCGGATCCGCCTCCGGATTCACCCGACGGAGGGTCATCGCTCGGTTCGGTGAACACGGTGCTCGACGTCATCGGTCTCCTGCGGCCGTTCTACCGACTGCCCGACGCCCCGGCGCGTGCATTCCGGCTAGCCCTTGAACAGCGTCGCCAGGCGACCGGCCATCAGGTGGCTCAACCCGTAGATGCTCATCTGCGGGTTCACGCCCAGGCTGGTCGGAAACACGCTGCCGTCGACGACGTGGAGGTTGTCGACCTGGTGGTGGCGCAGGTCGTCGGAGCGCACCACGCCCTTCTTGACGTCGTCGCTCATGGCGCAGCCGCCCATCTGGTGGGCCGAGAACAGCGCCACCTTGCACGGCGCCCAGGGCATCGCGTCGATCTTGCCGACGTCGTCGACGCTCTTGATCACGAGGCCGGGATCGTGCCCGGTCATCACCTGCCGGGCGCCGGCGGCGAAGCCCACCTGGGCCATGACCTTGGCGGCGTCGCGAAAGGCCCGCCACTGGCGCTCGACGATCGGGTAGTCGAGATCCGGCGCGCCCGACGGCTTCACCGAGACGGTGCCGCCTTCGACGTCGTCGTGGAAGCCGTCGATCGTGATGCCCAGGTGGCCGGCGTAGTGCCCGAGCTGGTGCATGGCGTCTCGGTGGGTGGCGCCGAAGCCGCCCATGCTGAGCGAGCCGAGCATGGGGTGGATCGGCGCGGCCTCCATGAAGTAGCCGACCTCGTCGCCGCGGTGGGCGTAGTGGTGGCTCGCCACCGACTGCGGCGCCCCGCGCCAGCCCTCGATCCGCTCGTCGAACATCGCCACCGAGGCCACCACGGGATGCAGGAACGTGCGCTTGCCGAGCCGCCCGTGGGGGTCGGGCAACCCCGAGCGCAGCAGCAGCGCCGGTGAGTTGATGGCGCCGCCGCTGACGACGACAAAGCGGGGCTTGAGCGTGATCTTCTTGCCAGTCGCGCCGAGGCCGAAGCCGTCGAGCGCGTGGGCCACGACCTTGACGACGCGCGACCCTTCGAGCTCGAGCTTGTCGACCTTGCAGCGCGACAGCACCGCGGCGCCGGCTTTGATGGCGTCGGGCAGGCAGGTGATGAGCATCGACTGCTTGGCGTCGATGGGGCAGCCGTGGCCGCAATGGCCGGTCTGGGCGCAGCCGACGACGTTGCGGCTGACGGTGTCGACGTGCAGCCCGAGCTTGGTGCAACCGTCGTAGAGGCTCTTGTTGTTCTTGTTGACCAGCTCGAGCGGCACCTTGTTGACGCCGAGCCGCGTCTCCATCGCCTGGAAGTGCGGCGCCAGCGTGTCGACCGAGACGCCCTTGACGTCGTGCTTGAGACGCCAGTGATCGACGACGTCGTCGGGGGTGCGGAAGCACGTTGTCCAGTTGACCACCGAGCCGCCGCCGACGGCCTTGCCCTGCATGATCGTGATGGCGAGGTCGGCCGTCGTTCGCTGTCCGCCGTCCTGGTAGAGAAACGGGTAGGCCTCGTCTTCGCGGCCGCGGAAGCGCTCTTTGGTGAAGTAGCCGCCTTCTTCGACGACGACGACCTGCAACCCGGCGGTTGCCAATTGCCAGGCGGTGACGGCGCCGCCGGGGCCGGAGCCGACGACCACGACGTCGCAGCCGACCTCGACGTCTTCGGTGAGGGTCTGGGCTTCGGTGACGCCGGCGGGCAGTGCTTTCATTGGGGCATTCCGTCGGCAGAAGCGATGGTGACGACGAGCGATCCGGTGGCGGTGATGGCCGGCGGGTCGGGCTTGGGCACGAGCGGGCCGCCGTAGTCGACCTCGGCCCACGAGCCGGGGCTCGCGTAGTGCGCGGCGAGGCAGAGCTTGCGCAGCGCGTGGTAGGCGCCGCGCAGCAGCACCAACGAGCTGTCGCGCCAGGCCATCAGCGCCTGGTCTTGGCCGGCCTCGTCGAGGAGCGTGAACGGCCGCGCGCTGCCGCGCAGCAAGAGCCCCGCGGCGGCGTTTTCGAGCAGGCCGAACACCTTGTCGAGGTCGCGGCGGGCCTCGGGAAAGGTGAACTGCAGCGCGGCGTCGACGCCGTGGGCGACCTGGATCGGGTTGGCCGTCGTGCCCTTGCAGACCCGCGCGGCCACGGCGACCAGCACGGGAAAGCTGCTCTCGGAGAGCGACAACAGCGGCCGCAGCGGGCGGGCCGATCGATCGCCCGGCCACAGCGCCAGGCCCCCGCCGCCGGCGACGACGAGGAGCACGCCTCCAAAGAGGCCCTTCTTCACGAACGAGCGGCGCTGCATTGCCTGGTTCTACCTCAGCCACCGCCGTCGACACGCTTCCATCTGCCGTTCGACCGGAGCACCTGCTAAGCGGGCGCCATGACCTTCCAGAACCTCCTCGTCGACGACAAAGGCGCCATCCGCACCATCACGTTCAACCGCCCGACGGTGTTGAACGCGCTCGATCGCAAGACGGTCGACGAGCTCGAGCAGGCCATCGCCGCCGTCGCCGCGTCGTCGTCGGTGCGGGCCGTGATCCTCACGGGCAGCGGCGAGAAATCATTCGTCGCCGGCGCCGACATCACCGAGTTCAACGCCCTGGCGCCCGAGCAGGCCCGCGCCTATTCGGCCAAGGGCCACCGCGTGCTCGATTCGATCGGGCTGCTCGACGTGCCGGTCATCGCCGCCGTCAACGGCTTCGCCCTCGGCGGCGGCCTCGAGGTCGCCCTGGCCTGCGACTTCATCTACGCCTCCGACAACGCCCGGCTCGGCCTCGTCGAAGCCAACCTTGGCATCATCCCGGGCTTCGGCGGCGTCGCCCGCCTCGCGCGCCGCGTCGGTCGGGCCATGGCCAGCGAGCTCATCTTCTCGGCCGGCCAGGTCAAAGCAGACGAAGCCCTGCGCATCGGCCTGGTGAACAAGGTCGTGCCCCTCGCCGAGCTGTTGACCTCGGCGACCACCATCGCCGAGGCGATGGCCTCGAAGGGCCCGCTGGCCGTCGGCGCAGTGAAGCGCCTGCTGCGCGAGGGCGAGAACGTCGACCTGCGCGTGGCCAACAGCCTCGAAGCCACCGCCTTTGGCCTCGTGTTCGCGACCGACGATCGCAAGGTCGGCGTCGACGCTTTTCTGGCGAAGCAAAAGGCCGCGTTCACCGGCAAGTAGGGCGGTGACGTCGTGACAGGCGCGCGGGAAGACCCCTCCCCCCCAACCCCCTCCCCACGGGCACTCGCCAAGCCTCGTTGTGGAGAGGGGGAGGAGAATAGCCGTCGTTGCGTTTCACGACGCCCCGCGGGTTCGTTTTGTCAAACCTCCCACGTCGTCGGTGTCGCCTGACCGATCGGGTCGTCGGGTTCGACGAACGAATCCGTGACGCAGGGCGAGCCTGACCGGCTCGTCGGGTTCGACGAACGAATCCGCGACGCAAACAAGCCCGTTCCGACGGCCATTCTCCTCCCCCTCTCCACAGCGAGTCCGCGAGCGCCCGTGGGGAGGGGGTCGGGGGGGGCGGGGTCCTCCCTGCGGCCGCGACGACGCCACGGGGCTGACAGATCGCGCCGGCCTGACCCGCGTTACCTTCCGCCATGCTGCTCACCGCGCTCTTGCTCGCCGGCGTCGTCTCCCACGTCGACGCCCCGATTTCGCTGACCACCTCTGACGGCACCGGGCTGCGGCTGCGCGCCCTCGACGCCGACGTCGTGTGCGGCGGCCCGCTGTGCTTCACCGAGCTGCGGCTGACCTTCGAGAACCCCGAGGATCGCGTCATCGAGGGGCAATTCTCGATCGCGTTGCCGCCGGGCGCGTCGGTGTCGCGCTTCGCCATGAAGATCGACGACCGCTGGCAAGAGGCCGAGGTCGTCGAGAAGCAGGCCGCGCGGCGCGCCTACGAAGACTTCCTGCACCGCCGACAAGACCCGGCGCTGCTCGAGCAGGCGGCCGGCAACCAGTTCCAGGCCCGCGTGTTTCCCATCCCGGCCCGCGGCAAGAAGCAGCTGATCATCGGCTTCGGCCAGTCGTTGTCGTCGTCGTCGACGTACACGCTGCCGCTGGCGGGCCTGCCGTCGGTCGACCAGCTCGACGTGCGCGTGCGCGATGCCGGTGGTGCCGAGCTGCTGGCGCTCCACAACAAGAGCGTGGTGCCGGCCAAAGACGCCAGCGCCGACGTCAAAGGAGCCCGCGCCGTCCGCGCCGAAGACGTCGTCGTCATCCGCGCCAGCGCGCCCTTCGCTGGCGGCGCCGGCAACGCTGTCGCCGACGACCTCGGCGGCCTGGTGCTGCTCGTCGACACGAGCGCCAGCCGCGCGCTGCAGCTGCAGAAAGACGTCGCCCTGGTCACCGCGGTCTTGCAACAAGGCAAGGCCGACCGCGCCCTCGTCGTCGTCGCGTTCGATCAGGGCGTGCAAGAGGTCTACCGCGGCACCGTCGGCGGCTTCGACGCAACGGTGCTCAAGAAGCGCCGCGCGCTCGGGGCCACCGACCTCGGCGGCGCGCTGGCCTTTGCCGGCAAGATCATCGCCGACGCCCGCGTCAAAGCGGCCCTGCCCCTCGACCGCATCGTCGTCGTCAGCGACGGCGTCGCCACCGCGGACCTCGACGTCGAGTTGCCGGCCGCGCTGGCCGCGCTCACAGCGCAGGGCGTGCGCCGCGTCGACGCCGTCGTTCGTGGCGGCGTGCGCGACGAAGCCGCCCTCGCCGTCATCGTCAAAGCCGGCCGCGACGAAGGCGTCGTCGTCGACGGCGACCTCGCGGCCGTGGCCATCGCGCAGCGGCTGTCGAAAAAAGCCCGCTCGGGCATCACCGTCGAGGTCGCCGGCGCCGGCTGGGTGTGGCCCCGGGTGCTCGACGGCATGCAGCCCGGTGACGAGCGCGTGATCGTCGCCGAGCTCAAGGCGGGTCTGCCGCTCTCGCTCAAGCTCGGCGGCGTCGCGGTCGACGTCGGCGTGGTCGCCGCCGCGCCGCCTCCGCTAAGCGTCCGCGCTGGACCAAGGCCTGTCGCCCAAGGCAAGACCGGGGATGCAAGCGCGGACGCTTGCATCCAGGCGTTCGCCGGTTTGAACCAACGCTTCCACCGCGAC
>JBKJNL010000291.1:0-5320 GCA_046593615.1 Myxococcota bacterium
ACCGGCGCATGCGCCGCTTCGGTCTCGAGGTCGAGCGGCGGGTCCGGTCTGACGAGCCCCACTCGACGCCGTGACGACGTCGTCCGAATACAACGCCCGCGCCAGCGGGCCGACCCAGAAGGATTTTGTCGAAGACGACAACGTGCGGGCGCGCGGAATCCTGCAGGTCTCGCTCGGCGGCGCGGCCATCGTCGCCACGGTCTACCTGCTGGCCAACCTGCTGTTCTTCGGCGCCACGCGGCACGCGTTCACCGCCGCCGGCATCGACGTCGCCATGGTCGTGGGCTGGGCAACGCTCAAGCTCGGCTACGTGCGGCCCACGGCGATCTTCACCGTCGCTGTGCTGCTGGTCGCCGGCTGGCTCGGCACCTGGAGCGCGGGCATCGATGGCTCGAGCCCGTTGGCGTTGACGACGGCGACGGTGCTGGCGGGGCTGGCCCTTGGTCCGCGCGCGGCAGTCATCACGACGCTGCTGGGCATCGCGGGCTTCGTGATCATCGTCTTGGCCCATCCCGACCCGACGGTGCCCTACGACCGCTGGCACCGCGGCACGGCCATCGTGCTGCAACTCGGAGCCGGTGGGCTTTTGATGATCGCCGCCGCCCGCGCCACCCGCGCGCTCGTGGGTCGCCTGCGCGTCGAGCAGCGGGCGCTCCAGGCGGCCAACGACAGCCTCGCCCGGCGCGTGCGCGACGAGCAGGCCCTCGCCGCCATGCGCCGACTGCTCGTCGAAGGCGACGACGTCGACGCGGCTTTTGCGCCGGCGCTGGTCCGCCTGCACGGCGTCTGGGAGCGCCCGGTGGCGCTGTTCGTGCGCGGCGCCGACGGCCCGCGCCCCCGCCATGCGCTCGCCTTTCGCGCGCCCGTGCTCGTCGGCGGCGATGAAGAAGCGGCCCGCATCGTCGCCGAAGAAGACGGCGGCTTCGTCGACGTCATCGACGGCGCCGTCCACCACCGCTGCCGGGCCATCCCCATCCGCACCGGCACGGTGCCGCACGGCGTGCTCGTCGCGGCCCTCGCCAGCGATGACCGCCCCGAGCCCGACTTCGACAACGACGTTGTCAAGGCGGCGGTCAAGGGCGCCGACGACGCGCTGCTCATGACCGCCGCGACCTTGTTCGCCGCCGCTTTCGAATGGCGCGAGGCCGAAGGCCGCATGCGCACCGCCGAGAAGCGCCGCGCAGCGCTCGTCAAATCCTCGCCCGACGGGCTGCTCATCCTCGACGACGCCGGCATCATCGTCGACGCCAACCCCGCCGCCACCGCGTTGTTCGGCGTCGCCGACGCGCGCGCCGAGCCGCTGCTGGGCCGCTCGTTTGCCGGCATCGAGACCGTCTCGGCCGAAGACCTCAAGCGCATCGCCAAGGTCCTCACCGAGAGCCGCGAGCTGCCGCGCGGCGCCAGCACCGGCGTGATCGCCTTGACGCTGCGACGGGTCGACGGCGGCGCATCCCACGTGGAGATGCGCCTGACCCACGCCCACGACAACGACGTCGGCCGCTTCGACGTCACCTTGCGCGATGTCACCACACGCATCGATGCGCTCAAGCAGCGCGAACGCCTCGAGCAACAGCTCTACGCGGCCCGCCGCCTCGAGGCCCTCGGCCAGCTCGCCGGCGGCGTCGCCCACGACTTCAACAACCTGCTGAGCGTCATCCTCACCAACGCCCGGCTGCTGCTCGAAGAAAAAGACGGCGGCAAGCACCTCGACGACGTCGCCAAAGCAGACCTCACCGAGATCGTCGACTGTGGCAAGCGAGCCGCCGATCTCACGAGCCAACTGCTGACGTTTGCCCGCCAGCAGCGGCGCACGCCCCGCGTCACCGACGTCAGCGCCTCGGTGCGTGGGGTCGAGAAGCTCTTGCGTCGGCTGACCCCCGCCGACATCGCCATCGAGCTCGACCTGCAGCCGGTGTGGACCGTCGTCGCCGACCCGGCCCAGCTCGAGCAGGTGCTGGTGAACCTCATCGCCAACGCCCGCGACGCCATGCCCGGCGGCGGCGTCTGTCGCGTGCGCACCCGCAACGTCGACGCCAGCAGCGGTCCCCTGCCCCCGGGGATGTCCGAGCTGGGCCGCTTCGTCGAGCTCGAGATCAGCGACACCGGCAGCGGCATGGACGACGAGACCAAGGCCCACGTGTTCGAGCCGTTCTTCACGACCAAGCCCGCCGGCAAGGGCTCGGGCCTGGGCCTCGCCACGGTCTACGGCATCGTCAAACAGTCGGGCGGCCACATCTCCGTCGAGAGCGCGACGGGCAAGGGCACGACGTTCCGGGTGTGGTTGCCCGAGCGCGACGCGCTGCTCGAGAACGAAGACGAGACCCCCGCCGCCGGCGGCGCCCTGTCGTTGGGTGGCGAGCGCGTGCTGGTGGTCGACGACGACGTCGCTGTCCGGCGGGCCACCGAGCGGGCGCTGACCTCGCGGGGCTTCGTCGTCTTGTCGGCGTCGACGATCGCCGAGGCCTTGATCATGGGCGAGAGCGGCGTCGATGCCGTCGTGGCCGACCTCGTGATGCCCGAGCTGCCCGGCGATGCTCTTGTGTTGCAGCTGCGCCAGCGCGCGCCGCAGCTCCCAGCGGTGCTGCTGACCGGCTACGGCCGCCGCAACATGGAGCTGGGCCGACCGTTTCGTCTGCTGCGAAAACCGACCAGCCCCGAGGAGCTCGCACGCACGCTGCGCGCCGTCATCGACGAGGCCGCGCTGCTGCGCCAGCCGGTCTGACAGTTGCGCCCTGACAGTGACGACGTCGCGGTCGGCCATCCCGCGCCGGGCTTCAGCCGTCGAAGTGCTGGTCGGTGAGATCGAGGCCCTGATCGACGATCGCGAAGCCTTCGCGCAGCTCGGCCTCGGTGATGCACAGCGGCGGGATGCAGGTGAAGTTCGTGTTCTTGATGAACGTGAACAGCCCCTGCTCGCGGAAGAACCTGCCGAGCGCGCCCATCACCGGTGACGACGACGCGTACGGCGCGAACGGGTCGCCTTTGGCGTTCTTCTGCAGGTCGATCATGCCGAAGAGCCCGATGGCCCGGCCGGCCTTCATCGAGCGGTGCTTCTTCTGCAGCCGCGCCATCTCTTCCTTCATGACCGGCTCGAGCTTGCGGGCGTTTTCGACGAGGCCTTCTTCTTCGAGAACCTCGAGGTTGGCCAGCGCCGCCGCCAGACACATCGGATGGCTGTTGTAGGTATGCCCGCCGTAGAACACATTCTTCTTGTAGTGTGAAGCGATGCGGTCCGAGAGGCCGACGGCGCCGAGCGGCAGGTACGAAGACGTCAGCCCCTTGGCCATGGTGATCATGTCGGGAACGATGGCGCCCTGCCCGAGCGGATCGTGCTCGAAGCCGAACATCTTTCCGGTGCGTCCGAAGCCGGCCATCACCTCGTCACAGATCAAGAGGATGCCGTGCCGGTCGAGCAGCGCCTTGAGGCCCTGCAAGTAGCCCGCGGGCGGCGGCAGCACGCCGTTTGTGCCCGTGATGGTCTCGATCAGCATCGCGGCGATGGTGTGGCCGCCCTCGTTGGTGATGATTTCGTCGAGATAGGTGAGGTGATTGTCTCTGATCTCGTCGTCGTTCTTCCCGAACTAAAAATTGTACGGATGCGGATCGAGCACGCGCACGATGCCCGGCGGTCCGGGCTCGTTGGCCCAGCGCCGCGAGTCGCCGGTCATGTTGATCGCGAGGGCCGTGGCCCCGTGGTAGCTGCGCGCCCGCACCAGGATCTTCTGCCGGCCGGTGACGCCGCGGGCGGCGCGCACCGCGTTCTCGTTGGCCTCACCGCCGCCGAGGGTGAAGAAGCTGGTGTTGAGGTGGCCGGGCATGAGCTGGGCGAGCTTCTCGCCGAGTCGGGCGCGGACCTCGGTGGCAGCGCCGGCGTAGACGTAGACCAGCTGCTCGGCCTGCTGCTGGATGGCCTTGATGATCTTCGGGTGACCGTGGCCGACGTGGACGCTCATCGCCTGGCTGTTCCAGTCGAGGTAGCGCTTGCCATTGGCGTCCCACAACCAGACCCGCTCGCCGCGGACGAAGGGGATGGGGTCGACGTCGTCACCCTTGCTCCACGAGTACATCGTGAACTGCTTCGACTTCTCGACGATCTCTTGCGCGGACATCGACACGACGGCCTCCAGACAACGCACGCGACGGCAATGCGACGACGACAACGACGACGACAACGACGACAACCACGACGACAACGGCCTCGTCGTCGGTAGCAAACGCCGCCGGCTTCGTCGATGATGCGGCCATGTCGATGCCCGCCGCGCGCCTGCGCACCCTCGCGTTGTTGCTCGCCTTGATGCCCGCTGCAGGGCTGGTCGTTGTCGGTTGCGACGACGACAAACCCGCCGGTCCGGCGCCGTCCCGCTTCAACGGCGTCAAGCGCGAGCAGAACACCGCCGCGCAAAAGGCCTTTTGCGAGGTCAGCTTCCCGGCCACCGGTGGCGAAGGCGGCAAGACGTTTGTTGCCCCCGTCGAGAAGCCCATCCCGGGGGTCTCACCCGCGGGCAACAGCAGGGGCGGGTGGCGCTGGGTGAACCTGTGGGCCACGTGGTGCCACCCCTGCATCGAAGAGATCGGCCTGCTCGGAAAGTGGGAGTCCTCCCTCGCCAGAGACGGCATCCCCCTCGACCTCGAGCTGTATTCCGTCGACGACGACGAGGCCGCGCTCACGGGCTGGCTGAAGAAGAAGAACATGCCCGGCACCGTGCGCTGGTTGAAGGGCGGCGCCACCGACCTGCCCGCCGTGCTCGAGAGCCTCGGTGTCGACAAGGGCTCGCCCATCCCCGTGCACGCTCTCGTCGATCCGAGCGGCAAGCTGCGCTGCGTGCGCACGGGCAGCGTCTCCGACCAGGACTACGGCGCCGTGAAATCGATCCTGACCGGCGGCTGACCACCCCAGCCCTGGTGACTGGTTCCGCGCCGTCGTCGTCGTTCCACCACACAGTGGTCTTTCATGTTCACGATTGTATTTCTGTTGACCCTGGCTGTCACTGCGGCCGATCCGGTGGCCGCGCCGGCGCCCGCCGCACCTCCCCGCGTCATCGTCGTCCTGGTCGACGGGGTGCGATGGCAGGACGTTTTCGACGTCGACGGCTCGATGTTCCCGCGGCACCCGGCGCTCCCGCGGCTGTGGTCGACGCTGGCACCGCAAGGCACCCTGTGGGGCGACCAGACCCGCGGCAGCACCGCGCAAACCATCAGTCTCGTGCCCTACAGCCTTCCGGGCTATCAGAGCATCTTCATTGGACAACAAACCACCTGCGACAACAACCGGTGCCCGGCTGTGACCGCGCCAACGTTTCTCGATCGCTTCCGGGCCGAA
>JBKJNL010000435.1:0-6894 GCA_046593615.1 Myxococcota bacterium
GCCTGGTGCGCGACCACGCGGGCCCGCTCGAGGATCGCGCCGTCGAACCCGGTCGACGTCGGCGTCGAGGGTGGGACCGAGCCAGGCGTCGTCGTCGTCATGGGCTGCTCGTTAGCAGCCGATGACGAAAACGAAACGACCCGCTCGCGCGGGCCGTTTCGTTGTCTTCTTTGCTGGCAGCAGCCTGCCGGCGTGCGCAGCGGGCGCGATCAGCGCGGGGCGCTGTCGACGTCGAGCTTCAGCTCTTTCAGCTGCGGGATGCGCTTGCCGGTGAAGTCGCGGAACTCTTCCTGGACGACGACCTCGCCGCGGCGGATGTGCTTGACCTGTCCGAGGCGCTTGCCGACCAGCGTGCCGATCTTGAGCGTGTGGCCCTTGCCGGCGGGGTCTTCGACCATCGCCATCGGCGTGGCGGTGCCGACGACGACCGCCACCAGCTTCAGCTTGTCGAGATCGACCTTCTGCAGCTCGGTCAGCTTCGAGGTGTCTTTGGTCTCGTCGGCGTTGAGCTCGTCGAAGTAGGTCTTGAACGGGTCACGCCGGGCCTGGCCGTTGACCAGCACGTCGTAGGAGTAGGAGGCGTCGGCCGCCTTTTTCTCCGGCTCGGTCGTGGCCGCTGCGGCGGCCGACGACTCTTTCGGCGCGACGGTCGGCATGGCGGATTCGTCTTCTTCTCCGCAGCCGGCGACGAGGCCGACGGAGGCCACAGCGACGAGGAGGGCGATGGTTTTCATCATGTTCGTTCTCCTCGATCAGGGATTGACTTGGATGTCGGTCGACGGCTTGGGCGCTTCACGTTCGAGGAAGCGATACGTGGTCGCCGTGTACGAGCTGGCCACCACGATCTTCTTGTTCTCGATGTTGGGCGCCGTCATGTTGAGGTCGGTCACGTTCACGATGCGGGGCATCTTTGACAGGCGGTCGAGGAACACCGCGATCTCGTGGAAGTTGCCGCGCACCGTCATCTTCAACGGCACCGCCGCGAAGTCGCCTTGCACCTGCTCGCCCTGGGGCTCGAAGCGGTCGACGCGCAGGCCGGCTTGCTTGGCCTCGTAGTCGATGTCGCGCAGCACCTTCGGGATCTCGGCCTGCTTGGGCAGCTGCTCTTCGGCTTCCCGCAGGCGCTGCTTCAGGCGTTCGACTTCGCGCATGAACTGCGTGCGGTGCTGGGCCTGCTGCTGCAGCTTCAACAGCTCGGCCTCTTGCTTCTCGAGGGTCGCGTCGTGCTCGTCGATCTTGGCGATCGCGTCGCTGACGGAGAGGAAGTAGGTGCCGACGCCGACGAGGACGACGAGGGCGGCCACGCCACCCAGCTTTTGCTGGAGTGGGATTTTGGCAAATGCTTCGAGGAACTTTTCCATGATGGACTCCTGCAGAGGGTGATGGCGGGCTGGCGCAGCGCGCCGATCAGGCGGAGTAGTTCACCTTACAACCAACTTCGAAGTTGTAGACGGTCACACCGTCTCGCAAATCAGCCTGCGTATACTTCAAAGTGATGTCGGAGAAGTACGGGGTCTTCTGCATGGCGCGCATGAACTCTGAGATGTCGGAGTTGTCCATCGCCGAGCCGGTGATCGACAGGACACCGCCCACCTCGCGGAAGCTGGTCACCCAGACGCGCTTGGGGATCGACCCCGAGAGCTCGTCGAGCACCCGCACCGGACCGCGCTTGCCCTTTTCGAGCTTGTCGATGACCGCGAGCTGGTTGAGCAGGCGCTGCTTCTGCTTGTCGAGCTCGTTGACCTCACCGATGATCTTCTGCAGTCGCGAGATCTCGGTGACGTTTTCAGCGATCTTCTTTTCGCGCTCTTCGACCTTGTTTTGATACACAGTGTGCACCGTAAACGCTGCGACGAATGCCACCATCACGACCGCGGACATCGCGACGATCTGGTAGATGCTGGTGTTGCGCTTTTTCTTGGCGCGAACAGGCAGCAGGTTGATGCGAATCATGGGTGACTCCTCGTCTGCGGGTCTGGGAGCGAAGTGACGGTGGGTTCAGAGACGTTCAGAGACCGTGGGCGCCGACGAAGACATCGGCGCCGCGGAATCAGCGCGAAATCAGCACGGATCAGCGCTCGTCGCCGGAGCGAAGCGCCAGGCCGACGGCGACGGTCGCCAGTGGGGCCAGGTTCTTCAAAAAGGCGGGGTCGAGGCCACGGCTGCCGATGTCGATCTGGCGGAACGGGTCGATGGTCTCGACGGGCACGCCGGTCTTTGCTTCGACGGCCTTTGACAGCGCCGGCACCCGGGCGCAGCCGCCCGACAGGTAGATGCGGTTGATCGAGGCGTCGGCCGATGTCGCTGCGTAGAAGTCGAGAGAGCGCTGCACGTCGTTGGCGATGGTCTCGGAGACCTGCTGCATGACGCGCTCGACCTCTTGCGGGACCACCGAGTCCTGGTCGTTGCCGCCGCCGCCGACCTTGAGGGCTTCGGCTTCGTCGTAGCTCACGTTGAGCTGCTTCTGGATTTCATCGGTGTATTGGTTTCCGCCCTGCGCGATGTCGCGGGTAAACGCTGAAACACCGGAGTGGATGACGTTGATGTTCACGACGGCGGCGCCGACGTTGATGAGCGCGACCGTCTCGCCGACCGGCAGGTTGTAGTTGATCTCAAAGGCGTTCTGCACGGCAAAGGAGTCGACGTCGACGACGTTGGCCATGAGGCCGGCCTCGCGGACGACGTTGACGTAGTCGTTGATCATGTTCTTGCGGGCGGCCACCAGCAGGACGTCCATCTGGCCCTGGTCGTTGTGGTCGTTCAAGATCGCGACATCGATGTTCACGTCGTTGATGTCGAAGGGGATGTACTGCTCGGCTTCCCACTGGATGCTCTCTTCGAGCTCTTCGCGGGTCATCACCGGCAAGTTGATCTTGCGCAAAATCACCGAGTGGCCTGACACCGAGACGGCGACGTCCTTTTGGCGGATCTTCTGGCTGGCCATGAGCTCGCGGATGGCGTCGACGACGGCCGTGGCGTTCATGATCGAGCCGTCGACGATGGCTTCGGGGGGCAGCGGGATCGTCCCGAAGCACACCAGCTGGTAGGCGCGGCGGGTCTCTTTCAGCTGGCAGACCTTGATGCTGCTGCTGCCGATGTCGAGACCGATGAGGTTGCCCTTCGCCATTGAGTCACCCGTTCCGTTCGTGGTTGTCGTCGACGTCGACCTCGACCTGTTCTTCGCCGTCCGCTGCGCCCTGCTGGGCGCCCTCTTGAGCAGAGGACGGTTTGACGAAGACCTGGTCTTTTTCGGCGACGGTCATCCCCAGGGCGAGGATGATCTTGCGCTTGGTGTCCATGCGGCAGGGCATGCCCGCTTCGACGCGATCGATGGTGAGCGTGGAGATGCCCGCTTTGCGCGCCAGCTCGGCCTTTGTGAGCAGCCGGTCTTCGCGCAGGCGGCGCACGTTGTTCTTCAGCCGGCTCTTCACCGAGTCGGCCGACGAGCCCTCGGCAGCGCTGCCCGGTGACGGGGTGGCTGCAGGGTTGCGTGCGGGGTTGGTCTTCTCGTTCGTCATCAGGCTCGACCAGCGTATCGCGGGCCCATCACAGACCGCAAATTCAGGCTCACAGACCCATCACCAGAGGACTCAAACCCCTGAAAAGGCTCAAATCTGGCGAGACAGATCCGTGCGCAGCCCAAAAGCCGCTGGCGCGCATCAAAATCCGCTGTCGGGGCCGAGCCCGAGGAGTGGAAGGAGACGGGCGACGACGGCATCGCCGAACAATGCCGCCAGCAACCCACCCAACGCCAGAAAAGGACCAAACGGGACCGCGTCGTCGGGCGGAATCCACGGGTCTTCGGCGGAGATCGGGCCGCGGTTCTTCAGCTTGCCGCTCAGCTTGAGCGCGATGCCCAGCACCGATCCGATGACGGAGGCGAGGAACAACGTCAGCGGCATCAGCTGCCAGCCGAGGTAGCAGCCGAGCCCGGCGATGATCATCGGATCACCCCAGCCCATGGCCCACTCACCCGGGGGCACGCGACCCGTGCGGCGCAAGATGCCCGTGGCGACGACGACGACGGCGGACAGCATGATGCCGGCGCCGACGCCGCCGATGACGCGGTCGACGACGTCGCTGGCGGCGAGGCCGCCGCGGGCTTCGGGTCCGAGCCACAACCAGCGGACCAGGCCGAAGCCGAGTCCCGTGCCCGCCAGGATGATCACCAGCGCGTGGGGCACGGAGAACGTGTCGAGGTCGACAAAGGTGATGGCGACCAGCAGCAGGATGAACACGAACAGCTCGAGCGCGGGCAGCGTGACGCCGAAGCGGGCGACGGCGCCCATGCCGGCGAGCCCGCCGAGGAGCTCGACGAAGGGGTAGCGCGCCGAGATGGGGGTTTGGCAGTTGCGGCACTTCGCCCGGAGGATCACCCACGAGAGGATCGGGATGTTGTCGATGGCGCCGATCTGCTTCTCGCATTTCGGGCAGCGCGATCGGGGCGTGACGACGGAGATTCCCAGCGGGACCCGGGCAATGACGACGTTCAAGAAGCTGCCCCACAGCGAGCCGAACAAGAACGCGAAGCCGAGCACAAAGGCGGCGGCGATCAGGGGCAGCTCACGGGGAGGGGTCGCCAGCAGGGCGAGCACGTCGTCGTTCATGGTCGCCAAGCTAACGCCGACCACGGCCGGGTGCTTCCTGTGGCCTGCTGTGGCTCAGCCCGTCGCCTCACGCCGGCGCCCTCAAGCCCTCGCCCCAGATGCCGGGCGCCCTCAGGCCGTCGGCTTCGCGCTGGCTTGCTGCCCGGCTTGCTGCTGGTCCCGTTGCAGGTCGAGGGCGACGTCGACGATCAGGTCTTCTTGTCCGCCCACCAGCTTGCGGCGGCCGACCTCGACGAGGATGTCGCGGGCGTCGACGCCGAAGCGCTTCGCGGCCCGCTCGGTGTGCAAGAGGAAGCTCGAGTAGACGCCGGCGTAGCCCATCATCAGGGCGTTGCCGTCGATCTGGACCGGCCGGTCCTTCTGCAGCGGTCGCACCAGGGCGTCGGCGCACTCGATCAAGGGATACAACAAAGCACCCGTCTCGATGCCCATTCGTTGGAGCACCGCGACCAGCACCTCGAGGCGGCAGTTGCCGGCGCCGGCGCCCATGCCGGCGACGCTGCCGTCGACGCGGTCGACGCCGCATTCGATGGCGACGATGGAGTTGGCGACGCCGAGGCCAAGGTTGTCGTGGTTGTGGAAGCCGACTTCACACGACAGTGATTCTTTGAGCGCTATGGCCTTTTCTTTCGCTTCGTGCATCAGCAGAGCGCCGGCGGAGTCGACGACGTAGACGCAGTGGGCGCCGGCCTTTTCCATGACCTTGGCCTGCTTCACCAGGTTCGACGTCGTCGTCATGTGGGCCATCATCAAAAAGGTGGCGACGTCGAAGCCCATGTGGCGGGCGGTCTCGATGTGCTCGTTGGCGATGTCGGCCTCGGTGCAGTGCGTGGCGATGCGGATCGTGTCGACGCCGCAGTCCTTTGCCATCTGCAGCTCTTTGATGGTGCCGATGCCCGGCAGCAGCAGCGCCGCCAGCTTGCTGTGCTTGAGGACAGCTTTGACCGCCCGCAGGTACTCTTCTTCTGTGTGACGGGAAAAACCGTAGGTAAAGGAATTACCATTGAGGCCGTCGCCGTGGCTGACCTCGATGATGTCGATCCTGGCTTCATCCAGCTTGGTGGCGATCGCGACCATTTGTTCGACGGAATATTGATGCGCCAGCGCGTGCATCCCGTCGCGCAGCGTGGCGTCGTTGAGGATGAGCTTGTTCTTGCGTGTGCCGGTGCCGGGCGTCTGCGTCGTCTGCGTCGTCATCGCGCCGGTCTAGCCAAGAACGGCGACGTCGTCAGCGGCGCAGTCGCGCAGGCCCACCAGCAGCCGGTTCTTTTGCGTGATGTCGACGGGGATGAGCTGCGTGCGCACCGCGTAGCCGGCGCGCTGCAGGCGGGCGGCGCGCTCGACGTCGATGGCCAGGGTCGGGTCGAGCCAGCCGGCGAGGGCGTCGTGTCCTGTCGAGCGGTGCGGCACCTCGTGGCAGCACGGCACCACCGCGACGATGGCGCCGGCGGCGATGGCCTTTTCGAGCACGCGATCGGTGAGCGAGCCGCAGGCGTGGCAGGAGACGACGACGTCGGCGGGGGTGACGTCGGCGTCTTCGAGGGAGCCTTTGCGCAGCGTCCATTTTTCGAGGTGGGCGAATTCCGGGCGCAGCACCTCGAGCAGCTTCGACGACGACGGCGGCAGGCGCTGGTCGATGCCCTGCCCGCTGGCCAGGGTGCGGTCGAGGATCAGCAGGGTCGCGCCCAGCAGGCCGTGGCCGCAGGCCAGGTCAAAGACGCGACGACGACCGGCGGTCGGCGCGTGCCGCAAGAGGCGGTGGACGCGGCGGGCCACCTCCCAGCTCTCGTAGAGCTCTTTGCGCGGCAGCACGCCGGCGCGGCACACGGCGCGGGCCAGGCGGCAGAACAGCGTGTCGTCGACGAAGCGCGGGAGGTCGACCTCGGTGAGGCGGCTCTTGCTGCCGATGTGCAGGCTCATCGCGCAGGCCTCATCGCGCAGGGCTCATCGCGCAGGGCTCATCGGGAGGGGCCGCGGCGCTGCTCGCGCAGGGCCCGCATGCGGGCTTCGATGGTCGAGCGCGGCGCTTGATCGCTCTCTTTGACCGCGCGGCTCAAGCGCAGCAGCGGCTGATCGTCGTCGAGGAACGAAGACAGCAGCTCGGGAACCTCGGCCGCCGTCACGCCGCAGGAGACGAATTCGTTGCTGGCGTCGGTGAGGCTCAAGCGGTCGCTGTCGACGTCGGTCCGGGGTCCGGCGTAGCGGCGGATGACCACGTTGGCGCCGAGCTCGCACAAGCCGTAGCAGCCGCCGCGCAGCAGCCGGGCCCGCGCCCCTCCCGGAGGGG
>JBKJNL010000515.1:0-5035 GCA_046593615.1 Myxococcota bacterium
GAGCTGCGCGCGACGGCCGCGGCCGCGCACACGCGCGAGCCGACCATGGTCGACGTGCTGCGGAACCGCGCCGACCGCGAGCCCGGGCGCAAGGCCTTTGGCTTCGTCACCGACGACAAAAAGGACGACACGGAGGTCCCGCTCCACGGCCGCTCGGGAACAGGCGGCAAGCTCTCGCTGGTCGACCGCGACGTCGAGGTCGACATCTCCTACGGCGCCCTCGACCGCCGGGCCCGGGCCATCGCCCACATGCTCATCGAGCGCGGCCTGCACGGGCAGGCCGTGGTGCTCATCTATCCGCCCGGCCTCGACTACATCGCCGCCATCTACGGCTGCTTCTACGCCGGCGCCCTCGCGGTGCCGGCCTACCCGCCCGACCCCACGCGGCTGGCGCGTTCGCTGCCGCGCCTGCAAACCATCATCGACGACGCCGACGGCCGCGCCATCCTGACGACGTCGATGATCGGCTTCATGAAAGAGCCGGTCTGTGAGCTGGCCCCCGAGCTCGGGCGCCTGCCGTGGATCACGACCGACGCTGCCGCCGACGCCAACGGCGGCGTGAGCGACGTCGACGACGCTGGCGCCGACCACTTCGTCGACCAGAACCGCGGCGGCAGCGACGTCGCGTTCTTGCAGTACACGTCGGGGTCGACGGCCGACCCCAAGGGGGTCGTGTTGAGCCACGGCAACCTCATGCACAACCTCGCGTGCATCCGGGCCCACGCCCGCCTCGGCCCCGACGTCGTCGGCGTCTCGTGGCTGCCGCCGTACCACGACATGGGCTTGATCGGCTTCATCCTCGAGCCGGTCTTCTGCGGCGGCCCCGCCGTGCACCTGTCGCCGCTGCGCTTCCTCGCCGATCCGTTCTCGTGGCTCGCGGCGGTCACCCGGCACCGCGGCTGGATTTCGGCGGCGCCGAACTTCGCGTTTGACCTGTGCGCGCGAAAGATCACCGAAGAGCAAAAGGCCGCCCTCGATCTGCGCCCCTGGAAGATGGTGTTGAACGGCGCCGAGCCGGTGCGCGCACCCACGCTGCACCGCTTCAGCCGGGCCTTTGCCGACTGCGGCTTCGACCCCGACAGCTTCCGCCCCGTCTACGGCCTCGCCGAGGGCTCGCTGCTCGTGAGCTTCCCGCGCGTCGACAAGCCGACGCGTCTGCTGCGCCTGAACCCCCACGCGTTGCGCGAAGACCGCGTCGAGACCGTCAGCGAATTCGACCCCGCCACCATCGTCGTTGGCTGCGGCGCCGCCGTGGGCGGACAGCTCATCGCCGTCGTCGATCCGATCTCGCGCGTGCCCGTCGCGGCGGGCCGCGTGGGCGAGCTGTGGATCAAGGGCGCCTCCGTCGCCCGCGGCTACTGGAAGAACGAAGCTGCCACCGCCGCCGCCTTTCACGCCGAGCTCGATCTCTCGTCGAGCCCGTCACCATCGGGTCCGTCGTCGGCGAGCCCGCTGCCCATCGGACCCTGGCTGCGCACCGGCGACCTCGGCTTCGTCGCCGACGACAACGTCTTCATCGCCGGCCGCTTGAAGGACTTGATCGTCATCCGCGGCCGCAACCACCACCCGCAAGACATCGAAGCCACCGTCGAGCAGGCCCACCCCGGCATCCGCCCCGGCTGCATCGCGGCCTTTGCCACCGACGTCGAGGTCTCCCACGAAGAGGGCCGGCTGGTGATCGTCGCCGAGCTCGACATGAAGCGCATGGCCGCCCTGTCCAAAGGGCTGGCGAAGTCCGATCCAGCCGGCGTCGCAGCAGGCGCCGGAGAAGCCGCCGTCGTCGACGCCATCCGCCGCGCCGTGTCCCACGATCACGAGCTGCACGCCCAGGTGGTGGTGCTCGTGGCGCCCGGCGCGCTGCCCAAGACGTCGTCGGGCAAGGTGCAGCGGCGGGCCTGCCGCGCGGCCTTTGTCGAGGGTTCTCTCGATGTGCTGCTGCAGAGCGAGGGCGGGTCGTCGTCGACGTCGTCGGCCTCGGCGAACAAGACGCCGGCGCTGCTGACGCGCGAGCTGCTGTTGCAGCTGACGCCCACGGCGCGCGAGCCGCAGCTGCAGGCCCACCTGCGGCAGCTGGTGTGCGCGGCGCTGTCGCTCGACGAAGCCGACGTTCCGCTGGATCGCCCCCTCTACGCGCTCGGCCTGGACTCGATGGCCGCGGTGCAGCTCAAGGCCGAGATCGAAGCCCTGACCGGCACCACGCTGCCGCTCGCCGACACGCTGCAAGGACCGAGCATCGAAGACCTGGTGCTGACGGCGCTGGCGCCGCTCGATCCCGTCCACGCCGCCGCCGCGCGCGCGCACCGCGCACAAGAAGAGAAGCCTGCCGAGCGCGTCGAACGCCAGGCCCCCGGACCCGTCGGCGACGCCCTCGTCGGCAGCTTGCAAGCGCTGCAGGCCGATCCCTTTGCCTTTCTGCTGCTGCTGCGGCGCCGCTACGGCGAAGTCGTGCGCCTGCGCCTCGGCCCCTGGGTGGCCCACCTCGTCACCCAGCCCGAGCACGTCGAGCGCATCCTCAAGGACGACGCCGCGTCGTTCGTCAAAGCCTCGAACTACGACAACCAGGCCCGCTTGATTGGCGCCGGCCTCATCACCACCGAGGGCGACGAGTGGAAGGCCCAGCGCGGCGCGGCGCTGCCGGCGTTTCACGGCCGCGAGATCGCGCGCTTCTCCGATGAGGTGCTGCCAGCGCTGCTGGCTGACGTCGTCAAACAGCTCGAAACCCAGGTGGGCAACGCGGTCGACGTTGCTCAGCTGATGAAGCGTTTGACCTTGCGAGCCATCTGCCTGGCGCTGTTCGGCCACGACGTGAAAGAGCGCCTCGACGACGTCCTCGACGCCCTCGACGGCGCCGCCCGCTGGGGCTGGGATGACATGAGCGCCTTCTTTGCCGGGTCCGCCGGACAGCGCGAGGCCGAGCTGCACAAGCACCTGGCCGTCGTCGACGACGTCATCTTTTCCATCATCGATCGGCCGCTGCCCGCGGACGGACAGGCGGGCGAGACGGCGGCCGCGGGCACGCTGCTGGCGCACCTCGAAAAGGACTGCCGCGCCCGCTTCGGCGCCGACCCACCGTTGCCCGGCCGCGACGGCCCGGCCTGGCGCCAGCACTTGCGCGACCAGATGCTGACCTACCTGCTGGCCGGCCACGACACGACGGCGGCGGCGCTGACCTTTGCGCTGCTGGCCCTGGCCGATCACAGAGACGTCGACGACAAAGTAGCCGCCGAAGCCCGCACGCTCGAGACGTTGGGCTACGCGACGGTCGCGTCATTGCCCTTCACCCAGGCCACGGTGCGCGAGGTGCTGCGCCTGTGGCCGCCGGCCTGGCTGTTCACGCGGCAGGCCCTCGTCGACGTCGACTTCGGCGAATGGCGGGTGCCCAGGGGGTCATTGGTGCTGGTGTCGCCGTTCGTGACCCACCGCGACCCGTTCTTGTGGCCCGAGCCCAACGCCTTTTTGCCCGAGCGCTTTCTCGGCGACAGCGCCGCGCGCGCCGACGGCTTCGCCTACTTCCCCTTTGGCGGCGGCGCGCGCAGCTGCATCGGCTCGGGTCTGGCCCAGGCCGAGATTCGCCTGGTGCTGTGCGGACTGTTGCGCCGCTTCCGGTTCGAGCGCCCGACATCGACATCGACATCGACATCGACATCGACATCGACGCCGACAACGACACCGACAACGACGACGACAACGACGGCGCTGGCCTCGCGGGTCACGCTGACGCCGCGCGACCCGCCGCTGTTGATCGTGCGGGCCCGATCGTGAGCGCGCTCTTGTGCTTCAGACCGCAACCGCGGGCGCTGCTGCGCGTGGTGGCCTTTCCCTGGGCGGGAGCCTCGGCGGCAGCGCTGCGGCCGTTGAGCGATGCCTTGGCCAACCCCACGGCTCAAGCAGGCCCCGTGCTCGAGCTGCACAGCGTGGCCTACGCCGGCCGCGGCCACCGCAAGAGCGTGGCCCTGCCAGCCTCCCTTGACGACGTCGTCGCTGACGTCGTCGCCGCCATCGCCGCCCTGCCCGCGCCGATCGCGCTCTACGGCCACAGCTTCGGGGCCATCGCCGCCTTTTTCGCCGCCGTGCGCTTGCGAGAGCACGGCGTTGCCGTCGCCCACGTCGTGGCCGCGGCCCGCGCCGCGCCCTCGGTGGACCTGCGACCCGCCCGACCCGGCGTAGATAGCGCAGCGGCCGTGCGCGACCTCGACGACGACGCATTGCTGGCGCTGCTCGCGGGCCACGGCGCCGTCGACGCCCCGCTCTTCGCCGATCCCGAAGCCCGGGCTTTTTTCCTCCCGCCGCTGCGCCGCGACCTCGAGCTCTCCGAAGGCGCCCGCTGCGACGACGTCATCGACGTGCCGCTGACGGCAATCCGCGGACGCGACGACGCCTCCGTCTCCGCCGACGACCTCGTCTTGTGGCAGCGGCACACCCGCAGCAGCTTCGCCGCCCACACCGTCGACGGCGGCCACCTCTTCGTGCGCGATCACGCCGCGGCGTTTGCTTCTTTGTTGAAGAGGGTGCTCTGCCCATGAAGCCCCCGACCTCACCCCAGACGTCGCCCCCGATCAGCCCGGCATCGGGCGCGCCGGTCCCCTCGCTGCGGCGGCGGCTGTGGCTGTCGTACATGGCCCTCGACCTGCCTTTTGTTCCCGCGGTTCCCGTCGCTTTCATTGCCATGAACAACCTGTGGAACACCGACGAGCTCGCTGTCTTGTTGCGTTGGTTTGCGCTGGTCTATGCCATCAAGACTGTGCTGTGGTCGGGCCTGCTCTTGTGGATGATCGAGCCCATCGACCGCTGGCACCGCCGCGACGCCACGGGCACCGCCACCGATGACGATCTCCGTCGGGCGGTGCAGGCTTCGATCCGCTTCCCGTTCCTGTTCCTCGGCCCCTGGGCTTTGATCTGGGCCGTGCAATATCTCGTCATCTTTTTTGACCCCGAAAACCTGCCGATTGCGACGGAATATCCGTCGATCATGGTGCCTTTCTGCGTCACCGTCGGCCTGGCTGCTGCCATCTTCAATGTCCCCTTTAACATGGTC
>JBKJNL010000603.1:0-6560 GCA_046593615.1 Myxococcota bacterium
CCTGGCCTGCGAGCGCGACGCCGATTGTCCCGTCGGCACCTGCCGCGAGCGGGCTTGCGTCGCGCCCGACGTCGAAGGTCCGGGCAACGGCGAAGGCGAAGGCGAAGGGGTCGTGGCCGAGGGCGAGGGCGAACCGCCCCTCGGCGAGGGCGAAGGCGAAGGCGCTGGAGGCGAAGGCGAAGGCGAAGGCGCTGGGGGCGAAGGCGAAGGCGAAGGCGCTGGAGGCGAAGGCGAAGGCGAAGGCGAAGGCGAAGGTCCCATCGTCACCGTCGTCGTTGAACCGGCCGTGATCCTGCAGAACAGCACCTTTCAGCTCACGTGGGCAGCGTCCGACCCGGAGGCGACCTGCGTCGTCACCGTCGACGGCGCGAGCTCGAACGTCGGCGCCACCGGCTCGCTGTCACCCACCACGCTGGCCGCCGACATCGTCGTCGACGTCGTCTGCGGCGGCACGCGCGAGACCGTCACGATCGTCCCGGTGCCGCGACCCGACATTGCCCAGGCCTGGCCCCCCGAGTTCCAGAGCGGTGAGCAGGCGCGGATCTTTCGCATCGACCTGCGGGTGCGTTCGGGCGCAGGGGTCGCCGACGAGCAGACGCTGACCCACGGCATCGACCTCGACGCGACGCTCGCCTCCTTTGGCCTGGCCGCCAACATCGCCCCCGCGAGCGTGGCGGTGTTCAACGACGTGGGTGAGCCCTTGATCACGTTCGTCGTCGACGGCATCGATGGCCGTCCGGTGCTGTGCTTCGAATCGACGCCGCTCGACGCCAATCAGGATCGCACCTTTGCCCTGTATGTCGACGAGGGCGATTTCTTCCCCCCACCGTCGTGGACGCTCAACCCTGTCAACGTCGTGGCCGGGACCTTTTTCGGTTCCGTGAGCTTGTCGTCGACGCTGGGTCTCGAAGACGAGTCCGGCGATTTCGAGCTGGGTGGCTTTGGTTGGCGCGTCTCGGGACCGACCGCACCGGCCGCGACCGCGGGTGTCTTCTTTGACCAGACGACGGCGGCGTTTGTGGCGGCCACCGGGCCGCGGTCGCCGTCGTTGGGGGATGTGACCGTGGTCGACACCGTCGTCACGAGCCCCGGCGCGAAGGTCCAGCAGGTCTTGACCAGGCACGCCTCGGGGACCTCGATGCGCAGCCATGTGCTGGTGGGGCGCGAGGCGGCCGGCAGCGAGCTGTCGCTGTACGTCGACATCGACCTGGTGGCGGCCGGCGATGACGACGTCACCGCGAACCGCGACGGCGCCGCGTTCGTCAACGTCCCCAGCGGGCTCGACATCGCCGTCGGTCTGGCCGCCCGCCCGCCACCGCGCCTGGTGTTCGTCGACGACACCGCGAACGCACGAAAGGCGTGGGACACGGAGGTCCTCGACCACGACGGCCAGTTCTCGGTCGACACCACGCCCGGTCAGGAGAGCGACTCTGACGCCGCCGCCGTCTTCATCTGGGACGTGCCGGATGGTGGCCTCGAGATCGACCTCGTCCTGGTCGGGGGCGACTTCGCGAGCGCCGCCGCCACTGCCGACGTCACAAGCAAGGCCCAGAGCCTCGCCGATGTCACCGTCGTCGACGGGCTCGTCTGGCGCTTCGTTCCCTGAGCGAGGCTTCGAGCTCGGCGACCACGATGCCCAGATCGATGCCGCTCGTGCGCGCCGGGGGCATGGCGTGCACGGTCGCCGGCCACCCCGAGAGGCGCACGTCGAGCATCCGCAGCCGCAGGGCCAGCACGCGGGCTTCGTCGTCGTCGACGCGGGCCTGTCCGGGCCAGCGCGCCACCGGCATGTCGACGGGACAACGGCGGGCGTCGCGCAGCTCGAAGTGCAGGTGCGGGCCGGTCACGCGGCCGGTCTTGCCGACGACGCCGATGAGGTCGCCCTTCTGAACGCGGGCCTTTTCTTCGACCAAGCGCTCGTCGAGGTGGAAGTACTTGGCTTCGGATCCGTCGTCGTGGCGGACGACGACGAAGCGGCCGGCGGTCCACGAGCGCGTGGCCTTGACGACGACGCCGTCCTTCACCGAGAGCACCGGGGTGCCGATGGGTGCTGCGTAGTCGGTGCCGGCGTGGAAGCGCCTGCGGTGCGAGATCGGGTGGATGCGCTCGCCCACGCGCGACGACACCGTCCAGGCGTCGACGGGGCTGGCCAGCGTGTCGCCCTGCAGGGTGACGCCGTCGTCGTCGACGAGGGCTTCGCAGCCGCCATCGGCGCCGCCCCCCCAGGTGCGACAGAAGCTCATGTCGCCGACCTGTGCGAGCAGGGCGGTGAACGGCGCGCCGTCGACGTCGACGCGGAAGCCGACGACGCGGGCCGGCCGGCCGGGCGACGCCTGCTCGCGCCAGATCGTGATCGGCGTGCGCGGCGGCAGGTGGGCGACGTCGACGCGCTCGGCCAGGAGCTCTTTGATGGCCAGCGAAGCCCGCGCGCTGTTGGTGGTCTCGCTGCGCACGACCCGCGGCAATCGCACGGCGGTGTCGACGTCGGGGGGCGGCGGTGGCGCACGGGATTCCGTCGACGCCAGCGCCACCACCAACCAAACCGCTGACATGACGCGCATCACGCTCGCATGCTACGCGACAGGCTCACGGCATGACGACGACGTCTCGCTCTGACGCGCGCCGACGCGCTGGGCCGAAGAGTGACTGGGGGGCGAGCCATGTTGGTCGAGGTGTACGACGACGACGGTCCCGCCGTGCTCTGGCTCTTCTGCGGCCCCAGCAACGACGACGCCGACTTCACGCGCTGGCTGGCATCGATGGAGCGCCTCGACCGGGCCACGGGTGTGCGCGCCGGCGCGGCGCTCTTGATCATCGACGCCGACAACCCGCCGCCCCCGAAGCAGCACCGCGACGGCATCACGGCCACGGCCCGGAAGATCAAGGGCAAGACCCCGCTGGCGGTGGTGACGTCGTCGTCGGTGGCCCGCACGATCATCGCCGGCCTGCACCTGGCGCGGGTGGTGGGCTTCCCGATCAAGGGCTTCGCCGACGTCGACTCCGCCCTCGCCTGGCTGTCCGCGAAGAGCCCGGCGCAGCAAGCGACGACAACGACGACGACGCTGCGGGCCATGGAGGCCGAAGCCCGGGCCCGAGCGGCCCGGCAGCGGGGCACCCGGGACCGGTGACGGCCCTGATCAACGAACGCTGACCATCAGGGGCTCTTGAGGCCCTGGCTCTTGAGGCTGGCCTCGAGCTTCTTGCGGATGTCCGGCGGCAGGCTGTCGAGCCCCTGCATGCCGCCCATGCCGCCCATGCCGCCCATCCCCGCCGGCGGCGCCGCCGGCTTCTTGAACAGCTCGGTGGGCTTCTCGTAGCGGCTCTTGGTGAAGCTGCTGACGACGTAGACGAGGCCGTCGGCGCCCTTGACGTAGAGCTCTTTCGTCTTTTCGCCCTCGGTGACGACGTCGGCGCTCTTGCCGAAGCGCACGCTCTCGCGCTTGCCGTTGGCGAGCTCGAGCTCGATGACCGGGTCACCACCGCCGGCGTCGGTCACGCCCGTCGCCACGCGCACGCCCTTCAAGCGCAGCGCGCCGGCGACGACGGAGCCGATCTGCGCGGCATCGAAGTCCGGCGGCGCGGTCTTCGGCTCGACCAGCTTCCACTCGGCGCCATCTTTCTTCACGAGGACGCGGCTCTTGCCGGCGGTGACGCTCAACTGGGTGACGTCTTCGGCGCGGGCGGCGAAGAGGGAGAGATCGCGCAGGTCGTCGAGGGCCTTGTCGACGTTCTTCGCGGCGTACTCGGCCACCAGATAGACCTGCGGGTCGCCATCGACGCGCACGTGCACGCGCTTCTTGTCGTCCTTTGCGCCGAAGTGGACGACGGTGTCTTTGCCGTCTTTGCCCGTGGCGGTGACGACGGTGTGCGGGGCGACGAAGCCGGCGGTGGCGTCGTCGACGCCGTCGGCGAAGTCGGTGGCCCGCAGGGTGGCCAGGGAGCCGGCCACGCGGGAGAGGGCGGCGTCGTCGAGGCGGTAGCTGGCTGGCAACGACGAAGGCTCCGCCAACGTCCACGTCGTCGTCATGCGCGGCGCCATCGGCTCCTTCGTGTCTCCGGGGACGGGCGGCGGCGCGGGCTCTTCTTTGCTCTCGCCGTGAAGCGCGATCCTGGCGCCGTCGCCGCGGGTGATGGCGATGCTCGTGAAGTCTTCGGCCTTTTTCTCGAGGACGCTCTTCTTGCGCCACTGGCCGGCGTCTTTCTTGGCGAGGGTGCCGAGGCGACCCTTGGCGACAAAGACGTCGTTCGAGCCCTGCTCGCGCACGGTGGTTCCGCCACCCTTGGCGGCGCGGCCAAAGAGCAGGTCGACGGCTTTGCCGGCGGTCGTGGTGATGACGACGTGGGTGCCCTGGGCATCGTCGATCTCGAAGTCCTTCAGCTTCTCGGCCTTGTTGGCGACGACGTCGCCGGCGTTGAGCTCGCCGATGGCGTCGAGCAGCGGCTTCAGCTGGGCATCATCGACGGGGTGCTTGGCGCCCTTGCCGTCGCTGACCGTGAACGCCTTTGCAGAGATGCGCTCGAGCACCACCGTCGACGGAGGCGCGGTGGTTGCGTCGACGGGGCCCTCGTCGCCGGCGGCGGGGTTCTTCTTTGTCGATTTTCCCGGGATCGTGATCTCGATCTTGACGACGTCGTCGCCCTTGATCTTCTGCACCTTGAGCTCCTTGATGCCCACGCTGGGCTGGCTCTGTCGCGTGGCAAACCACCCGATGAGCAGCACCAGAAAGACGGCGCCAACGACGACCAGCACGTTGTTCTTCATGAAGAAACCTCGATCACGAACGGGGGAGAGCGATGAGAAACGTCAGGTGGACGCCTCGGAGCGGGGAGCGCGGGCCAAGGTCAGCCGCCGGCGGCGCGACTCGCGCATCTGCCAGCGCACGAGGCCGAGCACGACGAGCAGCAGGGGCACGCCTGCCGTGGCCCCGAGCTTCACGGCGTTGCGCGTGGTGTCGCTGAGGGTCGGCTCGAGGGGAGCTTCGCCGGCGCCGCGGCTGCGCATGGCGAGCAGCTTCGGGTCGAGCACCATCCAGTCGACGAGGTTCAAGAACAGCGCGGCGTTGGGCGGCCCGAGCACCTGCTCGTTCAGCATCGTCGAAGAGCCGACGACAAAGATGCGGGCGGGGGCGTCTGACTTCCGGGCGGGGTCGAAGTGCGAGGGGAGGGCGCCTTCGCTGGTCGCGATGAGGTCGTAGGGCCCGGTCACGGTGACGTCGGCGGTCTGCCAGTCGCGCTGCGGAGCGAGGCTCTCGGCGGTGGCGTCTTCGAGCCACGACTTCGCCGACGACCGACCGAGCACCGTCGTGGTCACGCCGTCGATCTTCTTCGGGTAGAGCGGGACGACGAAGGGCAGGGTGAGGCCGGCGATGCCGCGGGTCACCGGGCTGTCGCCGATGAGCGCTTTGAGAGTCGGGATGAAGGGGTATTGAATCGGACGCTGAACCGTGAACGGCCCGCGTTTCTCAGCAACGCTGAGATTGGCACACTCGGTGTCGCCGACCAGCTGGGTCCCGAGCTCGATGCCCCACGAAGCGGTCAGCGCGCCGACGCCAGGGCTCACCGGGGTGGGCTGGAAGCTGCGAAGGTCGACCTGGGCGGCGTCAAGGAAGAAGCCCGCCGCCTTTCCCTTCATGATGAAGTCATCGACTGCTTTCAGCTCATCTTCACTGTAGGCAGTATTGGGCCCGATGACGAGGATGGCGTCGACGTCGTCGCCGATCTTGGCGCCTTCGCCTGAAGAAATCGTCACCGGCCGCACTTCGTAATTCTGCTCCAGGGCGCCCTTGATGCGCTGCAGCCCTTCGTCGGGCGTCGGCTCGCCATGCCCCTGGACCACGCCGAGCACCGGCGTCTTGGTGCGCGTCAGGCGGCGAATCAACGTCGTCAGGTCGTATTCGAGCGAGGTCGTGTCCTGCACGACGGGCAACGACTCTTTTTCTTCGCCGTGGCGAATCGAGATGCCCATCCAGGCGCGCTTGGTCTGCTGCTGGTCCTGCTCAAGCACGCGAACTTCGACGGGCTGGATGCCGAGCTCGGCGAGCTCTTTCTCGACGCTGGTCTGTTCGCGCACCTGGCGACCAAAGATGTCGCGCTTGACGTCTTTCTTGACCGCTTTGTCGGCGTCGGTCTCTTCGGCCTGTGGGTCGACGAACGAAAAGCTGAGGTTGTCTGACGACGCCGCCCGGTACTCCTCGAGCAGGTCCTTCACATAGCGGGCGTTGTCGGAGAACGGTGGCGGCAGGTCTTTGGTGAAATAGGCAGTCACCGTGACCGGGCTTTCCAGGTTTTTCATCGTCTCTCGCGTCGCGTCCGAGAGCGTAAACATCTTGTCATGCGTCAGGTCGACTCGTATCGGCAGCCGGACCGCGAACAGGTTGACGACGACGAGGATGCCGGCGGCGAGGGCGACGCTGGCGCCGCCCTTGACGTCGGCCCCGACCCGGCGGTTGCCAGTCAGACTCTGGGTCGTGGCGACGAGCAGCCCGGTGGTGACCGAGAGGAAGAACAGGATGTCACGCCAGTCGAGCACGCCGCGGCCAAGGGACTCGAAGTGGTAGTAG
>JBKJNL010000698.1:0-5095 GCA_046593615.1 Myxococcota bacterium
GTGATCGCCGGCGGCGACGACGATGGTGCCGCTGGCGCCGCCCGTGTTGCTGACGACGTCGAAGCCCGACGATCGGGCGTCGCAGGGCTGGAAGCCGGCGTCGTCGTCTCGGTGGTCGAGCTTGCACTCGAAGCGCAGCAGCTCGTCGGGGTCCTGCACCGTGAAGGTCACCGCCGGCGTGGCGTCAAAGGCGTCGGCGCCGACGACGGCCGCGGAAAAGACCGGGGCGGCGTCGTCAAAGACAAAGACCGCGGTGGCCGTTGCCACGTTGCCGACGTCGTCGGTGGCGGCGAGCGTCCCCGTGTAGCTGCGGCCGCTCTGCAGGGCGGTCACACTCGTCGTCGAAAACGTGGTGCCGGCGGCGATGAGCGGGCCGTCAAAGGCGACGGAGCCGTCGGCGTTGTCGACGATGCGCAGGATCGCGCTGGCGATGGTGCCGCCGCCGACGTCGGCGATGACCGCGCGCTGCACGCGATCGCGGGCGCGGGCCGGCGTCAGCAGCGAGACGCTGGGCGCGTCGAAGTCAAAGACGACGGCGCTGACGCCGTTGCCGCCGTTGCCGCCGTTGCCCACAGTGCCGACGTTGCCGGCGACATCGACGACGCTGGCGCTGATGACCTTGGTGCCGCTGCCATCGCCGGCCTGCGTCGTGAACGTCGCCTGGAAGTGCTTGCCATCGAGCGGGGCCACAAGCGTGACGGCGCCGTTTCGGCCGGCGAGCGTGACCACCGGCGGCGCCCGCAGCGCCGAGGCATCGACGACGTCGACGGCCACGGTGACCGTCTGGCCGAGGCCAGCCCGGGCCACGGCCGGCGTCAGGGTCATGACGGGCGTGACGATGTCGTTTTGCACCACGAGCGGGGCCGAATCGTTGCCGGCGCGATCGCGGGCCCGCACCGTGAAGCTGGCCGCGAGGTTGTCGCCGACGTCGACGTCGAACGAGCCGTCGTCGGCGGCGTCGAGGGGTGCCGCGCCCTGCACGGTGATCGTGGGCGGGAAGCGGTCGCCGAGTGGTGTGCTGCCGGCGAAGTCGACGACGGCGCCGGCCAGGCCGACGACGCGGTCGGCGACGCCGGGGTCGTTTTCGTCGACGAACAAGACCGCGCCATCGCTGCTGAGCTCGGGTGCCGTGGTGTCGACGACGACGTCGATGGCGTCGGTGGCGACCACGCGGGGCGAGCTGAACGTGGCCCGCAGCACCGCGTTGCCGAGCAGCGCGCTGCCGATGACCGTGCCGCCTTCGGGGGCGGCGCCGTCCTGGACGACGACGGAGCAAGTGGCTGACGCGGCGGCTCCGGTGGTGGGCGCGCCGCAGGTGGCGACGGCGCTGCCGACGGTGACCGAGAGGCCAGCGGCCAGCGTGGCCCGCCCCAGCGACGTCGACGGCAGGTCGCTCTGGATTGCAAAGGTCGTGGCCAGCGGCCCCAGCGGGTCGCCGTCGTAGGCGGTCACGCTCAGGCGCGGCAGCGTCAGCGTGACGGCCGGGCTGCGGTTGCCGGCGCCATCGACGGCGACGACGTCGACGCTGCGGGTGCCGCTCGGCCCGCTCGGCAGGGGCAGGGCGGTGCGCTGCGTGAGCGCCACCGGCGCGCCGACGTCGACGCCGTCGACCACCAGCTGCAGCCGATCGCCAGCCGCCACGGTGAGGCCATCGGCGACGACGGCGACGGCGCTGTCGGCATCGGCCAGGCGCGCCGGGTTGTTCGGCTGCAGCGCGGTCTCTTGCAGCAGCAGGCGAGTGACATCGGCAACGGCGGGAGCGGTCTCGTCGAGCACCAGGCTCAAGCGGCGCGTGGTCTGGTTGCCCACTTCGTCTTGTGCGGTGACGGCGACGCTCAGCGTGCCGGCCGCGGCGCCGGCGACAAAGGCAAAGGTGATGGTGGTGGGCACGCCGCGGTCGTCAGCGTCGACGGCCACGAAGCCGTTGTCGTCGGCGCCGGACCGCGTCGCGGCGTCTTCGAACAGACCCAGCCGCACCGGGTGGGCGTCGTTGACGGTCACGACGAGCGCGCCGGTGCGGGTGCGGGTGCGGTTGGTGAGGGCGTCGTCGCCTTCTGCGAAATCGATCGCCAACGAGGGCGCGGTGCGATCGAGGTAGAGCGCCGGGCTCTGCAGCGGCGCCGAGCGCAGGCCCGTCGGCGACACGAGGACGACGCGCACGGCGACATCGACGGCGTCGAGGCAGGGATCGAGGCGCGCCTGGCCGTTCAAGGACCCGCCCTGCACCGAGACGTTGGTCAGCGGCTGGGCGCAGGCTTCGGCGCCGGCGACGTCGCGGTACACGAGCTGCGCCGAAAACACCGTGCTGTCGGCGTCGACGGCGCCATCGACCTCGACGTCGTCGCTGAAGCGCAGCCCGGCGACGGCGCGGCGTCCGGGGTTGGGGTTCAACAGCACCGGGCTGCCCCGGGGCACCTCGCCCAGCAGGCGGAACACCAGGGTTTCGACGTCGCTGGTGTGGCCGGCGCGATCGACCGCGGTGAAGGTCACCGTGCGGGTGGTGCCGCCCGCGCCGGCGGCCGCTTCGATCGCAGCGAGCACGGTGACGTCGGGGACGACGTCGCCCACGGGGATGCGCGCGCCGGGGCGCTCGACGTCGCCGGCGACGTCGACGCGGCTGAGCTCTTCGCCCGCCTGCACCGTGGCATGCACCCCGGCCCCGAGGCCGGCGAGCAGGAGGGCGTCGGCCACGACGGTCAGCTGCGGCCGGGTGTTGTCGACGACAAACACGCCGCTGCGGCTGTCGTCGGCCGCGCTGGAGACGCCGAGGAACGACGACCGGACCTCGAGCCGCAGCGCCGCGCCGTCGGCGAGGCCCGCGGGCACGGTGAACAGGCCCCGCCAGGTCAGGGTGCCGTCGCCGGCCACGGCGTCGACGACGAAGCCGATGCGGGCCTCGCGGGCGAAGTCGTCGACCAGCAGCGACGCCGCGTCGGGGGCGGCGCCGTCGGCGGTGACGACGACGACCTCGACGACGTCGCCGGTCTTGACGCGCTGCTGGCCGGCGGGCAGCTCGACTGTGACCTCGCTCGGCACCACGCCGCCCTCGACGAACACGACGTCCTGCCGGACCTCTTCGGCGACGTTGCCGGCCGCGTCCTTGATGATCGCGGTGACGGTCTTTGCGCCATTGCCGCCGGGCAGGGTGACGGTGGTCGGAAACGCGGCGTAGGCGTCGGCATCGCAGGCGGCGACGTCCTGCGCAGCGTCGTCGCCGGCATCAAACACCCGCACGCAGGCGGTCAGCGCGGTCTCGTCGTCGGCGGACAACGTGATGCCGATGGTGCGCTCGTCGGTGACCCCCGCGGGCGCGAGCACGAGCGCCGGATCTTGCGGCGCGACGACGTCGATCTTGACGGGAATCAACGCGCCGCCGCCCTGGTTGCCGCGGCGATCGCGGGCCGTGACGTCGGGCACCAGCGGCCCGACGTCGGCCACGGTGACGACGTGCTCGACCAGGAAGCGGGGGCCCCGAAACGTGATCGTCAGAGCGACGCCGCCGAGCGTGACGACGGGGTCGCCAGCGAGCGCGCTGTCGTCGTCGAGCTCGAAGCCCCACACGAGGCGCGTGCCGGCGGGGACCACGTCGTTGAATTCGACGTCGACGCCGTCGGCGGTGACCGAGGGGCGTGCCAGCGCCGGTGGAACCTTGTCGTCGCTGTCGTCGGGCACGCAGGACTGGATCGCGGCCACGCAGTGCCAGGCGTCGGGGCATTCGTCGTCGGAGGCACAGGTGATGATGGCCTGATCCTCGTCGATCACGATCTCGGGGCAGCCACCCGCGATCAGCGTGGTGACGACGAGAACGGCAGCAGACGACGAACGGGCGAGCATCCGTCGAGGCTATCGCCTCGACGTCGCAGACCCGCGGTGCGCACCGAAATCGCCTATCGCGAAGCCATGCGGGCGCCGCTCTTGGCCGGACCGTGCTCGCGCAAGGCGAGGCGCAGGGATTCTTTGGCGAGCCAGGGCGCCTTGATGTGCCAGATCGCGGTGTTGACGACGACCGCGGCCACGACGAGCTCGGGCGCTTCGGCGGGGGCGAAGCCGACGAACCAGCTGGTGTCGAGGCCGGTCTTGTAGTCGGTCAGCGAGCCGGTCTTGCCGGCCGCGCTCACGGCCAGGCGGGGCGCCATGCGGAACTGGCGACCGGTTCCCCCGGTCACCGTCGCCGTCATCATGCGGCGCAGCGCCTTTGCCGTGCTGGCGGCGATGACGCGACGCGGGCTGATGTCGGCGCCGATGACGTCGCTGGCGGGCACCAGCAGGCCGTCGTTGGCGACGACCGAGGCGATGGCGGCGCCCTGCAGGGCCGAGATCTTGACGTCGCCGAAGCCGGCGGCGGTCTGGGCGAAGTCAAAGACGCCGTCGGGGATGCGGGCCACCGACGGCACCTCACCAGCGAGCACGCTGACGTCGTGGCCGAAGCCCCATTTGTTGGCCTGGGCCCGCAACAGCGCCGGCGTCAGGTGCTTGTTGGCGAGCTTGGCGACGGCGACGTTGGCCGACATCGGCACGACGTCGTCAAAGGAGACGCAGACGTGGTCGCGGCGGGCGTCGTCTTTGAGGTTGTCTTCGCGCATGCGGGTCTTGCCGCCGTGGAAGCACACCTTTTCTGACACCGGCACACCGCGCTCGAGAAGCGCCGACGACGTCACGATCTTGAAGACGCTGGCCGCGGGGGCCATGGGCCGCAGCGCCAGCCCCTCGGACGGACCGCGGATCGAATGCTCGGCGATGGCCAGGATGCGCCCGGTGTGGGCCTCCATGACGACGACGGCGGCGTAGGGGGTCTTGCCGTCGATCAGCATCTTGTCGATGCGGCCCTCGAGCGCGGCGTCGCGCGTGCTGCGCGGGGGAGCGCGGACGACGACGACCTCGTCATCGGCGGGGGGCGGCAGGACAACAACGTCGTCATCGCCAGCTTCCAGGCCGGCAGCGGCGTCGTCATCGCCAGCTTCCAGGCCAGCCGCGGCGACGACGACGGTGCCGCGATCGCTGTCGCCCTCGGCGCGGGCGCCGGCGGCCTCGCTGACGACCGTCGCCGTCGCCGACGCCGTCGGAGCAGCGTGGTGAGCGGACGTGGCCGTGCTGG
>JBKJNL010000840.1:0-20272 GCA_046593615.1 Myxococcota bacterium
GGCAACGTCGACGCCTGCGCCGCCGGCGGCCAGTCCGGCGACTGCGACCGCAACATCAAGGTCACCTACATCATCAGCGACGTCGCCCTGAACGACGAGCAGCGCTGGGAAATCACCGCCGACGTGTTCTACGAAGGCCTCGTCGAGAAGATCCCGGCCAGCGCCTTGTTGCGCCTCGCGCTCGAGAACACCGCCGAATTCGAATCCATCACCGCAGCCGACGGCGTCGACGCCACCGGCGCGGTCTTCAGCACCGACCAGGCGCCCCGCCTCGATGCGCTCTATCGCCCCAACAATTTCCCGTTCTTCCAGGCCGAGAACCCCCTCGACGACGGCGACGACGGCGAGGTCTTTGCCGAAGCCGCCGCCGAATTCCGCGCCGCCATCATCGACCTCGACGCCGACGCCGCCGTCGAAACCCAGGTGGCCGCGGGCAAGCTCGAGGCCTACTTCAAAGACTCCCTCGGCGGCCCGGTGTCGCTGCACAAGCTGCTCGTCGAGGTGCACCCCATGGGCTTCGTCTGCGGCTGGGACGAGAGCCTCATCGACTTCACCGACACCACGACGCGCGCCGAGTCCTCGTTTTCCGGCGCCACCAAACGCCTCAAGGCCGCGTTCTTCCAGCCCAACCTGAACCGCGGCGGCGTCACCTACCAGTGCTCGTGCTTCTCGCGCACCTGCTCGGCCGCCGGCGTCTGCCTCGACCCCACCGACCCCGACGCCGCACCCAGCGCCGAGGCCTGCAACGTCCAGTAGCTCCTGAAGGCCATGCTGACCGCTGCGAAGCCCGTCATCGCCTTTGACCTCGACGGCACCCTCGTCGACTCCGTCGCCGACCTGGCGCGGGCCCTGAACCGCGCGCTCGCCGACTTCGGTCGCGCGACCCACAGCGTCGACGTCGTCCGCACCTTTGTGGGCAACGGCGCCCGCGTCCTCGTCGAGCGGGCCTTGGCCGGCGCGCGCCGTTCAGATGGTGCCGGTGCCTACGTCGGCGCCGGTGTCGATGTCGGTGTCGACGTTGTGTTGCAGCGCTTCCAGGCGCACTACGGAAGCGACCTGGCCACCGACACGCGCCCCTTTGCCGGGCTGGTCGACGTCCTCGACGCTTTGCGCGAGCACGCCGTGCTCGCGGTGGCCACCAACAAGCCCGGCATCTTTGCCCGCCCCCTCGTCGAGGCCCTGCTGCCCGGCCGCTTCGCCGTCGTGGTCGGCCCCGACGACGCCGGCTTTCTCAAGCCCGACCCGCGCATGCTGGCCCACGTCGCCGGGCTGACGTACGCCACCATCGCCTGCTTCGTCGGCGACTCGGCCGTCGACGTCGACACCGCTCGGGCTTTCGGGGTGCCGTCGGTGGGCGTGACCTGGGGCTTGCGGCCCGACGAAGCCCGCGGCGCCGACGTCGTGGTCGACGAGGTCGACGCCCTGCTGCCGGCCCTGCTTCGGTTGCTTTCGTCGTCGTCGTAGGCGCATCGTCACGGCGGCTCCGGTTCTTCTTTCAGGTGAGGTCGGTGATGGCGGCGGATGACAGCAACGAGTCGTTGATGGCGCGCGGGCAAAAGGCCTTGTTGGGAAATTACAAGCCCATGCCCATCGCTCTGGTGTCTGGTGAAGGCGCTCGGGTCAAAGATGCCGATGGAAACTCATACATCGACTTCGTGTCGGGCATCGCGGTCTCGGCGCTGGGTCACAACCACCCGCTGCTGGTCAAGGCGATCCAGGACCAAGCCGGCAAGATCCTGCACACCGCCAACGTGGTGTGGAACGAGCCTTCCATCCGCCTCGCCGAGAAGCTGGTCGCCAAGTCGTTCGCCGACCGCGTCTTTTTCTGCAACTCCGGCGCCGAAGCCGTCGAAGCCATGCTCAAGCTGGCCCGCAAGGTCTTCTTCGAGCGCGGCGAAGGCCGCTTCGAGGTCATCTCTTTTGACAAGAGCTTCCATGGCCGGACCATGGGTGCATTGACCGCCACCGGACAGGAGAAATACCGTCTCGGATTCGAGCCGCTGTTGCCGGGCGTGAAGATCGTGCCCTGGGGCGACCTGCACGCCCTCGAGCAGGCCATGACCGAGCGCACCGCGGCGGTGCTCATCGAGCCCATCCAGGGCGAGGGCGGCGTGCGCATGCCTCCGCCGGGCTTCTTAAAGGCCGTGCGCGAGACCACGCAGCGACACGGCTGCTTGATGCTGCTCGACGAGGTCCAGTCGGGCGTCGGCCGCTGCGGCACGATGTGGGCCTACGAGCAGGAAGGCGTCATCCCCGACGCCATGGCCATCGCCAAAGGCATCGGCGGCGGCATGCCGCTCGGCGCGCTGTTGACGACCGAAGCCCTCGGCGCGGCGCTCAGCTTCGGCAGCCACGGCAGCACCTTTGGCGGCAACCCCGTGGCCTGCGCCGCCGGCTGCGTCGTCGTCGACGTCGTCAGCGACCCGGCGTTCTTGAACCGGGTGAAGGGGCTCGGCGAGCACCTGCTCGGCCGCCTGCACCAGATGGCGCGCACGCACCGCAAGCTCGTCGTCGAAGCCCGCGGCCGCGGCCTGTGGTGTGGCCTCGAGCTCAACATCGACCTCGCCAAGCTGCCGCGCGCGGCGCTGCCCAAGGGCCTGTTGCTGAACACCATCGCCGGCAAGATCATCCGCATCGCGCCGCCGCTGGTCATCGACCAGGCGACCCTCGACGAAGGCCTCGACATCCTCGACACGCTGCTCGTCGACCTCGCCTCCGAGCCCACGCGCGTATGAGCGTCGGGCGGCACCTGCCCGCGACGCTGCCTGCGATCCTGGCCGACGCCGACGCCGACGTGGCCGCTGCCGTCGACGGCGCGCTGGCGGCGCTGTTGGCCGACAAAGACGTCGCCGAGGTCACCGCCGTCGAAGGCGGACTCATCGAGGTCTTGCGTCGAGGGCGGCGTGAGCGCTTGCAGGCGCTGCTCGAGGGTCCGCTGTTCGAGCTCTTGCGCGAGCGTGGCGCCGACCAACGCCGCTACGCCGCGCGCCTGCCCGGCGGCGCCCGCTTGATCGCCGCACCCCTCGTCGACGGGCGCGTCGCCCTGGCCATCGCAAAGGCGCCGCCGACCGACGTCCGCCTCGAACACCTGGTCGAAGAAGGCCTGCTGCCCCCCGGCATCGACGCCGAGCTGGTGGCCGCCGTGCGCGAAGGCGGCGGCGTCGGCGTCGTCGGCCCGGCGCGCGCCGCAAAGGTGCGCGTGGCCGTGGCGCTGGCGCGGGCGTTGTCGACGTCGTTGCGGGTGGTGTCGTTGTCGGCGGATGCGCCGGCGGGCTGCCTGCCCTCCCCGGCTGGCGACATCCAGGACAGCACCGGAGGCGGCATCGAAGGCGGCGTCGAAGGCGGTATCGAAGGCAGCATCGAAGCGCGGGCGTGGCTGGCGGTGCAGCTCGGCGCCGATGTGATGCTGGCTCTCGACGTCAGCGCCGCCGACGCTGCCGTGCTCGGCCGGGCTGTCCTCCCCGTCCCCGTCGTCGCCGTGGTCCGCTGTGCGTCGATGGCCGCCCTGCAGCTGGCGCTCGGCGACGTGCCGGTGCGCGCGGTGTTTGCGTTGTGCGCCGTCATCGGACTCGGCCCCGACGGTCGACCTCGGCTCGTCGAGGTGCACGGCTCGGTCGGCGATGCGCCGGCGCTGGCGCCGACGACTCCGACCCACGCGGCGACGCCCGCGCCCCTGCACGCGGCGCGGCCGGCATCGATGACGCCGGCTTCGATGGCGCCGGCAACGACTGCTGCGTCGACGCAGCCCGTCACCGTCGACATGCTGCCCTCGCTCGGTGACGCCCCGCCTGCTGACTGGGCCAGCTCCGACGCCGACGACGACCCGGGTTGGGAGCTCGGCACCTTGTCGGCCAGCGGTGACGCCGTGACGTCGTCGTCGTCTGCGAGCTCGACCAGGCGGGGATCGTTCGACGCCGCGCTCGAGAAGTCGGCGACGAAGCGCGCGCCCTTTCAGCCGCGCCCGCCGCAGCCGCATCCACAGGCGCGGGCCCTGGACAACCGCTCCGGGGCCGCTCGGGCCCTGACCGGCACCGGCGGCCTGACCTTTGAGCCGCCGGCCGCGCGTGGTGACGCTGGCGACGACGCTGGCACCGCTGACGCCGATGCGGCGGTCGACGACGCCGACGACGACGGGCGGCCCTGATCATGAGCGACACGACCAACATCACCGCCGTCAAAGAGCCGCCGCCGCCGCCCAAAGGGGGCAACCCGCTCATCGTCTTTCGGGGCGTGAGAAAGGCCTTTGGGCGGCAGGTGGTCTACAACGGGCTCGATCTCGAGGTGCGCAAGGGCGAGACCTTGTGCATCATTGGTCCGTCGGGTGTGGGCAAAAGCGTGTTGCTCAAATTGCTGACGGGGTTGCTCGATATCGACGGCGGCGAGATCTGGTTCGACGGCGACAAGGTCTCCGATTATCAGACCGACGCCGAGTATCTGCCGGTGCGCAAGCGCATCGCCATGGTGTTTCAAGGAGCCGCGCTGTTCGACTCTTTGACTGTCTTTGAAAACGTCGCCTACCCGCTGCGCGAGCAGTTCGACCTGCCCGAAGACGAGATCGCCCGCCGCGTGACCGAGAAGCTCGACTGGGTCGGCCTGCCCGGCGTCGAGCAGAAGAAGCCGTCGGAGCTCTCGGGCGGCATGCGCAAGCGCGTGGGCCTGGCGCGCAGCATCGCCACCGACCCCGAGGTCATCCTGTGGGACGAGCCCACCACCGGCCTTGATCCGGTGAACATCCAGCGCATCAACCAACTCATTCTATCATTGAGCGCCCGGCTCAAGTGCACGAACCTCGTCGTCACGCACGAGATGGCGACGGTCTTCGCCGTGGCCCAACGCATTGCTTTTGTGTACGACAAAAAAATCGCAGCGGTCGGCCCCGCCGACGCCATGCGCAAGTCGGCGAACCCGATGGTGCGCGGCTTCATCGCCGGCGACCCCGACACCTTTGGCGACTGATGTGAAGATGGTCGCGTCTGGGCCCGGCGTCGGCGTCGGCGTCGATGTCGACGACCTCGCCCGCGCCGTGCGCGCCGCGGCCTGGCCCGAGCTCTTCATCGGCGTCCGCGCCGTGCGCGATGTGCCCCTGCACCCTGACGAGCAGTGCCTCTACGCCGGTGTCGTCGACAGCGTGCGGCGGGCGACGTCGACGGGGCGGCTGCTGGCGCGCGAGGTCTTGCGCAACATGGGCGTGGCGCCATCGGCCATCTTGCGAAACGCCGGGGGCGCGCCGGCGTTCCCCATCGGCGTCAGCGGCTCCATCGCCCACGACGACGAAGTGGCCGTCTGCGTCGCTGCCGCCGGCGTCGGCGCCCGCCTCGGCGTTGGCGTCGACGTCGAACCCGCGCTGCCGCTGCCCGCGGAGATCATCGGCGACGTCGTGTGCGGCGCCGAAGAGCGCGCTTTCGTTGCTGAAGATGGCTTGCGAGCCCGGGCGATTTTTTCGTCGAAAGAGGCCGTCTACAAGGCCTGCTTCCCCGGTCAGGGTGCGTTCTTCGAGTTCGCCGACGTGTTTCTCACGCGGGTCGAGCACAAGGAGACGCACGACCGCGACCCGATGCTGGTGATGAGCTTCGCGACGTCGACCGACGCCATCGTCAGCGTGCGCACGCTGCTGGGGCCGCGCATCGTGGCCATGGCCCGCGCCGTCAGCCTGCCGCCGCTCAGAAACGGGCGGCCCGGCAGCCGGCTGCGATAGGAATCAGGTCACCCGCGTCGGTATTTTGTACTCGATGATTGCCTGCTTCTTGCCGAGCAATGTGTTCCACAGGTACTTGGCCTGGCCGAGGGCCTGGGGCACCTTGCCGACCGTGGTGAAGAACGCATAGATGCGGGCGGCGCGGGCATCGAGGCCGCGGCGGCGGGCGTCGCGGTAGATGCGCCAGAACAGATAACCGTAGGCCGGTCCCATCAACGGCGGCGCCGCGAGCGGGATGGCCGCGCCCCAGATCCAGTTCGAGCGCACCTCTTTTTTCCAGAAGCGCAGCGGCGCTTCGCCGTGCATCTCGGAGACCTGGGCGTAGGCATGACCGGAGCGGACGTTGCGCTTCCACCACTGGCTCGCGCGGGTCATGTCGACGTCGTGCAGGCAGATGGGCTCGTCGATGCGCACGATGCGGCCACCGGTCGACTTCTTGACGCGGATGCTGAGCTCGGGGTCTTCGCCGGCGATGAGCTCGGGGTTGTAGAGCCCCGACTTCCGCAGGGCCTCGACGCGCACCATGACGTTGCCGGCAAAGGTCTCCATGTCGCCGATGACGCCCGTCCACTCGACGTCGCACAGCAGGTTGTAGACGGTGGCTTCGGGGCGGCGCTCGTGCTGCACGCCAGTGACGGCGACGATGCCGGGGTCTGTGCGCAGCACGTCGCTGGCGACGTCGATCCAGGCCGGGAAGTACTCGCAGTCGCCGTCGACGAACTGGATGGCCAGCAGGTCGGCATGCTTCGTCGTCAGGTGGGTGAAGCCGGCGTTGCGCCCCTTGGCCGCGGTGTAGGGGGGGTCGATGACGAGGGCGTCGAAGCCGCGGCCGCGCACTTTGTCGACGGAGCCGTCGGTGGAGCCGGAGTCGACGTAGACGAGGCGGGCGGCGTCGATGCCGGCGCGCTCGAGCGAGTCGAGGCACAGCATGAGGCGCTCACCCTCGTTGCGGCCGATGACGACGACGCCGACGTCGGTGTGCACGGGGGTCTTGGTGACGTGAGGCATGCGGCGGCTCCTGAGATGGGCAGGCGGTCATAGTGACTCGCCTTGTGTTGTCCGGCGCAACACCCGCCGGTCGGCCGCGATCCGTTGGCGACGTGCGCGGGGATGACTATGCCGGCGCCATGCGCGTTCTCTGCTGCCTCCTGAACTACAAGACCGCCGACCTGACCCTCAAGGCCCTCGACACCGTGATGCCCGAGATCCGGGCCATCACCGCCCTGGGCAAGGGCGAAGCCCGCGTCTGCATCGTCGAAAACGACAGCAAAGACGGCAGCCTCGAGAAGCTGCAGCAGGGCGTCATCGACCGCGGCCACAAAGACGCCGTCGACGTCGTCGCCTCGGGCCACAACGGCGGCTACGGCTTCGGCAACAACGTCGCCCTGCGCCGCGGCATGAACGGCCCGGACAAGGCCGACTTCTTCTATCTGTTGAACTCCGACGCCTTTGTCGAAGGCACGGCCATGCAGACGCTGCTCGAGTTTGTCGAGTCCCGCCCCGACGTCGGCATGGCCGGCGGCTACATCCACGGCACCGACGGCCAGCCCCATCCCGGCGTGTTCCACTATCCAACAATCTGGTCCGAGATCGAGGGCTCGGTGCGCTTTGCCGCCCTGTCAAAGGTGCTGGCCGACAAGGTCGTTCCGCGGCCGGTGCCGAAGACCAACGTCGACGACGCCGATTGGGTGCCGGGGGCGTCGCTGATGATCCGCCGCCAGACCCTCGAACAGATCGGGCTGTTCGATGAAACGTTCTTTTTGTATTATGAAGAGACCGACCTGTGCCACCGCGCCAAAAAGGCCGGCTGGAAGATCGCCTTTGTCCGCGAGGCCTCGGTGGCCCACATGGTCGGCGCCAGCACCGACGTGAAGAACCTCCGCAAGCGCACGCCGGGCTACCTGCTCGACTCGCGGCGGCACTACTTCTTGAAGCACCACGGCCGCGCCTACCTGTGGGCCAGCAATGTTGTGTACACCGCTGGTCTTGCCAGCTTCCGTGTCAGACGAAAGCTGCAGAACAAGCCCGAACAAGACTACGAAAACGCCCTGACCGATTTCGTCGTCCACTGCATCAAGAATCCTTGAGCGTGGGCTGGGGCGAGACCTCGGTCAGCGCCGCGCCGGTGGCCAGCGTCGCCGACTTCGAAGTCGAAGCCGCATCGAGCGCCGCCGCCGTGCGCTTGCGCTTCTTCTTGGCCTGAGCGGGCACGCCCACAGCGAGGCTGTCGGCGGCGACGTCTTGCAGCACCACCGAGTTGGCGCCGACGCTGGCGCCGTCGCCGATGACGATGGCGCCGAGGATGACGGCGTTGGCGCCGACGTCGACGCCGACGCCGAGGGTCGGGGCGTCGAAGGGCTTGTCGGTGTTCTTCATGCCGAGGGTCACGCCCTGGCGGATGACGCAGCGGTCGCCGATCGTCGTGTCGCCGTGGACGACGATGCCGCCCTGGTGCTCGATGACCACATGTCGACCGACGCGCACCGAATAGGGCAGCTCTATGCCATAAATATTACGCACGAACCGGTAAGCTGTTCTGTACAAGATCGACAACGGCGCCCGCGCCAATTTGTTGTCGACCTCCATGCGCCAATTGCCGAAGCGGTGCACGGCGAGTGCCCGGAAGCCCGGGCGCGTCCAGTCCTTGCCGTTGGCCTCCCAGTCTTCTTTGACGACGTCGACCAGCTCGGAGATCGCTTTCATCGGTCCCTCACACAGACGCAGCTCACGGCCGCATCACTGCCACCAACGTGGCGTGGTTTCGACAAAGGTGAGCAGCGCGTCGAGCTTGGGCGCCTCGGCCCGGGGCTGCTCCATCGACTCGGCGGCGCCCCAGCGGCCGTACTTCGAGGCCCGCATCGTCGACGTGAAGTGGACGAACAAGCCGCCGCCGGCGTCTTTCCAGCCCTTGAGGTAGCGCAGGTAGAGCCCCTTCATGCCCGGCGCCTTGTTGGCGGCGTCGAAGAGCGTGTTCACGTGCAGGTCTTCGGCGACCTTGCCGATGCCGGCGAGGTGCTGTCCGCCTTCGTAGGCGATGAGCTGCACGGTGGCGCCGTCGGGTAGTCCCTTGTCGGTGATCTTCTTCTGTTCCTTCACCCACGTCAGCGACTCGTCGACCGAGGCCTCGAGGCGCTTCATGAGCGCGGGCAAGCCCATGCCCTGGACCTCGCCGCGCTGCTCGGGCTCGCCGAGGTTGCTGCCGAAGTAGGGGGCGATGGCGACGGCATCGGCGGTCCATTTGTTCTTCTTCAAATGGTCCAGCATGATGCCGGTTGACCAGCTGTTTGCAGCCCAGCCCCCGAGCACTCTCACGACACGATCTTTGTGTGCGGCAAAGACGGCGTCGAACAATGTGTGGATCTCGACCGAGCGCTGCGCGTGCCAGCGCACCTGGGCCTCGAACGAGTCCTTGCTCAGCTCCGAAGCCACGCCGCGCTCGCGCACGAAGTTGGCCTGGGGAAAAATGCCGTTCCAGATTTCGTTGCTGTGCTCGACGTAGACCCGCAGCGTCGGCTTGAGCTGGTCGCGCAGCACGGTGGCGGTGGCGGTGACGAGCTCGTCGCTCCAGGTGTGGCCGATGTTGACCCAGGCGTCGGCGCCCACCTGGTTGCACAGGTCGGCGATGACCTCGGCCGGCACGCCTTTTACCGTATAACGCGCATCATCAGGGTGCGGCCGGTCTTCGGGCTTGACGATGGTGGAATGGTTGGTCTCCATCCAATCCATGAAACGCAGGGTTCCGAAGCCCTTCAAACGATCAAGGAACACGGGATTGAAGCGCTTCGTGCGGTCGGCGCCGGGGATCCACACGCGGATGTCGCGCACCGGGTCTTTCGGATCGGTCTTGCTGATGGTGACGGCGATGCCGCCTTTGGCGGGGTCGGCGTCGACCTTGGCTTCGCCCTTGCCTGTCGACGACGCGGTGCCGCCCTGGGGCCACAGATCGAGCTCGCCGGTGCCGACCCAGGTCACCGTGTATTCGCCCTTCGGGAAGCTCAGGCCATCACCCCAGTAGACGAGGGCCCGGGCCCGCTGGTTCGTCTTCAGCTCCGTGACCCAGCCGCGGGCGTCGACGGCGATGGGGCGCTTGTCGTCCCAGGTGGTGCCCGACGTCGAGATCCAGTCGCGCGACTGCTTAAAGGCGTCGTTGAAGGGCCGCTCAGGCGAGTAATCGCGCAGCTCGACGAGGTTGGTGCCGATGCCCGACGGGTTCGACGCGGGGATGGGCGTGCGCGCCGCAGACGGCGCGGGCGGCGCCTTTTTCGCCAGCTCCTGCTTCAGCTCGGCGCTGGGCGCGGCACCAAACTCGGTGGCGTCGTCGGGCTTCTTGGTGCAGCCGAGTGAGGCGAGGTGGGTGGCGATGACGACGATGGCGACGGCGAAGGACAAGGTGCGGCTCATGTCTGGGGGACCACCTTCGGGGCGATGGGCGGTGCGTTGAAGGGTGGCGCCGCCCCGACAGGACCTGCGGGGCCAACGGGGCCAACGGGGCCAACGGGGCCAACGGGCTGCGGCATCACCACAGTCGGCAACGGGTTCTCCGAGATGCCGCGGATGATGCCAAAGACGGCGCCGGCAAAGAACACCGGGAAGTTTGTGAACAGCCCGTTCGGCAGCAAATCAATGGTGTACATCATCAACATGCAGGTCATGCCGACCAGCATATATCGATCATCGGTGGCTGTGATCTTCTTCAGCTTGCCGCGCAGGTAGAACAGCGGAGTCAACAACAAACCAAACAAGCACAAGAAGCCCCACAAACCGCGCACACCGTAGATGACGATCCAGAAGCCATCGGAGACCGAGACCGGCTCGTCTTTCCACGGTGAGAACAGCATGTTCCGGCGGAAGCGGCCCCAGCCGAAGATCGGCTTCTTGGCCGCGTGCTCGCTCAGGTCGGCTTCGTTGGTGAAGCGGAACTCCAGCGACTGCGCGCGGTCGGCGCCGGCGGTGTCGGTGATGAACTGGATGATCTCCTTGTGGGGAAAGACGTCGGCGGCCCGTGAGATCGGGTAGATGACGATGGTCGCGGCGAACAGCACGAGGACACGCAGCTGCCAGCGGGGCGTCATCAGGTGCAGCACCGCGGTGAACAAGAAGGCAAAGATGGCGGCGCCGAGCGACTTGCAGCCGAGCAGCACGATGAGCAGGAAGAGGCTCACCCAGCGGCCCTTCAGGCGCATGATCGACGGCTTCTTTGACAGCGTGAGGATGACCCCCGCCAGGCAGGCCGCGGCCAGGAACAGCGTCAGCCCGAGGCCGTGGCCCATGAACACCATCGGGCGGTAGCCGCCGGCGCGCACCGTCTGGATGAAGTCGTGCTGTGCGAAGCCGTACACCCAGTTGTGCATCTGCGGACTGAGCACGATTTCCGTCATGATGAACGGCACATAGATCAACGCAGCAACTTGAAACCCACGCAACAAGGTCCGGGCATCTTCGCGGGTGGTGAACAACGCCCGACCCAGCACAAATGGAATCAAGTAGGCGTAGACGTCGCCGACGCAGACCGAAAAGGCCTCATTGACGGTGAGCGGCTCGAGGTTGGCCACGCCGTAGCTGAGGGGCTCCTGGTTCGTCTGCGAGGTCCCAAAGGCGCCGATCATGCCGACCAGCACCCAGATCTCCGGGCCGGTGAACGGCTTCGAGGCCACGAGCTTGCGCCGCGCCGCGCCGACCAGCAGCACGCCGAGGATCGCGCCGATGGCCGCGAACTCCTGCTTGCCGAGCGGCTGGAACGGCACCTTGAGCTCGACCTTCTCGGGGAGGAAGAGCATCGCGCCCATGAACGCGATGAGCACGGCCACGGTGGGCTTGAAGCGCGCGAACGCCACCAGGCAGATGAGCGGCCAGGCCACGAGCATCAGGTTGGATAAGGGATTGCCCACGGCCCCTTCCTACCAGAGAGGCCGCGGCGAAGGCACGTCGTCGACAACGGCGCGCGGCGGCCGCGGGAATCCGCCGCTGGCCCGGCGGGTTCGGGGGCCATGCGTCTGCTCGCCCTCCTCGCCGTGCTGTTGCCGTGCGTCGCCTGTGATCAGGCGACCAAGATGCTCGCCGTCGACCACCTCAAGGGCGAAGCGCCCCTTCATGTCATCGCCCTGCCGGAGATCGGGGGCCTCTTCCGCCTCGTCTACGCCGAGAACCCCGGTGCGTTCATGAGCCTGGGTGCCGGCCTGCCGCACAGCATCCGCCAGGGAACCCTCATCGGACTCGTCGGCGTGCTGCTCGCCGGTCTGCTCTTCGTGCTCTTGCGCAAGAAATTGACGCCGCTGGCGTTCACGGCGCTGGGCCTCCTGCTTGCCGGCGGCGTCGGCAACCTCATCGATCGCATCTGGCGAGACGGCGGCCGCGTCGTCGACTTCGCCGCCTTGCAGTTGGGGCCGCTGCGCACCGGCGTCTTCAACGTCGCCGACGTGCAGATCGTGCTGGCGGCGCTCTTGCTGATCGCTTCGACCTGGTGGGTGCGCCAGCACCAGCAACACGCGGCGACGGCGACGACAGCGACGTAGCGGCGACGCAGCAGCCGTCGTCAGCACCCGATAACGCGCTGCGGCAGCCGGCGTTGACATTCCTGTCAAGCAATCGTTACGTTGGTTCTCCCACCAGCAGCGAGGCACGAACCGCCATGGCCCAACCCGCTTCGTCCAACTTCTTTCTCGACAACGACGACCTGCGGTTCCAGCTGAGCCGGCTCGATTGGGACCTCATCACCGAGCTGCAGGAAAAGATGTTCCAGGACGAGGACCGCTTCACCAAAGGGAGCGACGCAAAGGCGTTCTACGACGAGCTCCTGACCTCGCTGGGCGAGTTCACCGCGAAAGAGATTGCACCTTTCGAGCGCGAGCTCGACGAGCAGCACCCCCACTTCCACGACGGCGTCGTCGACGACGCGCCCCGGCTCAAGAAGATCTTCGACGCCATGTCGGCGATGGGCGCGATGGGCCTCAACCTGCCCCGCCGCCTCGGCGGCATGAACGCGCCGCTCATCGTCACCAGCGCGCTGCTCGAGATTCTGTGCCGCGCCGACGCCAGCATCACCGGCCACTTCGCTTTCTACGGCCCACTCGGCTCGGCGCTGCTCTTCTACTCGGCCGACGAAGGCTCGGTGACCTACGAGGGCGGCATCCCGGTCAAGTCGCGCTTCGACGACGCCATCAGCCGCATCGCCACCGGCCAGGAGTGGGGCGCGATGGTGCTCACCGAGCCCCAGGCTGGCAGCGACCTGGCCCGTTTGCGCTCCAAAGCCGTCGAACAAAAAGACGGAACCTTCCGCTTGACCGGTCAGAAAATCTTCATCACGGCTGGCCATGGTGAGCACCATGTGGTCATCGCCCGCAGCGAAGATGAAAGCACAAGTCCTGGCCTTAAGGGGTTGAGCCTTTTCTATGTCCCGGCTCACATCGGACCGGATGGCAAAGGCTGTCCCAAAGACGCCCCGGGCGCCCAGCGCAACCTGACCATCGGCGGCATCGAGCACAAGATGGGGCAGCACTCCGCCGTCGCCGCCACCATCCACTACGAAAACAGCTACGCCGAGCTCATCGGCAAGCGCGGCGAAGGCTTTCGCCTCATGCTCGTGCTGATGAACAACGCCCGCATCGCCGTCGCCTTTGAGGCCCTCGGCACCTGCGAGGCCGCCTACCGCACCGCCCGCGCCTATGCCGAAGAGCGCGTGGCCATGGGCAAGACCCTCAGCAAGCACGAGATGATCGCCGACTACCTCGACGAGATGGACGTCGTCATCCGCGGCCTGCGCGCCGTGACCTTTGAAGCCGGCTTCCACGAAGAAGTGGGCATGCGCATCAAGACGATGCTGAAAACCAACCCGCCCGCCAATGAAGAAGAACGCAGCACCCTCGACAAAAAGGCGAAGAAGCACCAGGCGCGCGCCCGCCAACTGACCCCTCTCATCAAATACTGGGGTGGCGAAGAAGCCGTGCGACAGACACGCATGGCGATGCAGATTCTCGGCGGCAATGGTTACATCGTCGAGACCGGCGTCGAGAAGCTGTTGCGCGACGCGCTCGTCATCCCGGTCTACGAGGGCACGAGCCAGATCCAGGCGCTGATGGCGCTGAAAGACAACCTGCAGGCCGCCATCAAGAACCCCACGCGCTTCGCCCGCGACGTCGCCGAGACCCGGCTGCTGGCGTTGTCGTCGTCGGATCCGCTCGAGAAGGGTGCTGCGCGCATGAAGATGCAGACGCTGTCGGCGATGCAGACGATCATTTCGCGCATCGCGGCCGACAAGCTCGGCGGCGTCGGCAAGAAGCCGATGGGCGAGTGGCGCGCGTCGCTGACCAAAGAGTGGGACCCGGCCGTCGACTTCTCGTTCGGCCTGTTGCACGCCGAGCGGCTGACCAAGCTGCTGACGTGGTCGCACACCGCCGAGGTCCTCGTGGCCCAGGCGAAGTCGGTGCAGACCACCGCCGACGGACCGGAGCGCAAAGAGATCGCCGAGCGCTTCATCGAGCGCTTCGAGCCGCGCTGCAAAGGCGTGGTCGCCGAGATCGAAGCGACGTCGGGCAGCCTGCTGCGGCGCCTGCTGGGCCGCAGCAACAAGAAGCAGTCGTCGTCGTCGTCGTCGTCCAGCAGCAGCAACAGCAACAGCAACCACAAGGTTGCTGCCGCCGAGTGAGCAGCGCCTCGAGCGTGCTCTGCCCTGCCTGCTGGCCATGATGCTGGCTGGCGCGTTCTTCGTCGTCGTCGTCGCCCTGCTGATCAAAGCCGGGCGGCGACGTCTTCGTTTACGCCTGCAGATCGATCAGCACGTCGTCGCCCGCTTCGACGACGTCGATGCCGTCGTCGCCCGGGCCCGCTGCGCCTGCGGCCGGCGCCCCGACCAAGACGGCGAAGGCCCCCGCGATCGCGGCACCCCCGCCGAGACATGGGGCGTCGAGCTGTCGTGCGTGTGCGGCCGGCGGCGCAGCCTGCGCTTCGTCGTCGGCAACTGAGAAGTGTCTGTGAAGGAGGCCTGACCGCTAGCGGCAGGTGCCTTCGTGAACGTCGCGCACCTTGCCGTCGACGCCGACGAACGCGGCCTGCCAGCGACCGTGGTCGAGGGCCAGCTGCAGCACGCCGTAGGTACCGGCCTCGTGCACGAGCGAGCTCTTGCGCGTCATGACGATCGGGTAGTGCGATTTGCCGCCGGAGCCGACGACGACCGACGGGATGCCCCGCCCTTTGACTTCGCTCCCTTGGCTCGTGAGCGCCGGGAAGCGCTCGTATGTGTGGTCGTGGCCCGAGAGCACGAGGTCGACGCCGGCGTCGTCGAGCAGCTCCCAGAGATCGCTCATCTCGTGGGCGTCGCCGTGGGGCCCCGACGAGAAGCGGGGGTGGTGGAACAGCGCCAGCGTGCAAGCCGGCTTCGTCGACGGCACCACCGAGAAGCGGGCGGCGTCGTCGGCCTTGAGGTCGGCTTGCAACCAGCGGTGCTGCGGGCCGCCGCGCCCGCACGGCACCTTGTCGCAGTCGCTGTCGAGGACGACGACGTGCCACGACGCCGGCAGCCCGTCTGCGCCGGTGCCCTCGACGTCGACCGAGTACCAGAGCGGCCCGTCTTGCGAGAAGCGGCGGGCAAAGGTGCTGCGAAAGCCGGCGGCGTTGTCGACCATCCAATCGTGGTTGCCGACGGCGGGCAGCGTGCGGCTCTTGAAGCGTCCCCAGGTGGGCTCGTAGCAGCGGTAGAAATTCTCGATGCTGCCCGTCGGGTAGACGTTGTCGCCGAGGGTAAAGGCCCAGGCCTTTTCGCTCTTCGCCAACACGCGCGCGACGATCGCCGCGGTCTTGTCGTCGTCGTTTGTGTCGCAGCTGGCGATGTCGCCGGCGCCGATCAGCACCAGCTGGCCCGGCTCGACGTCGGTGGCGCCGGTGCGTTTCCTGGCCTGTTTCGCCGCGCCGTCGACGGCGTCCCCGCGCGCAGCGCCGCCCTGCACGCCGCCAAAGAGACCGGCGTCGACGGCGTCGACGGCGACGACGGGCAACCCTGCTGCAGACGCTGACGCAGCCGGCCCGGCGTCGACCGCGCCGTGAGCGACGAGCCAGCTCACCACCAACAACATCACGGCCGGCGCCTGGACTTCGCCGCCTTTGCCGTCGGCCGCGTCGCGCGTTTCGGCAGCGACGGCGTCGAATTGGCGATGGCCTGCACGGCGGCGAGGGACTCGAGCTGTTGCAGCGTGCGGGCCTGCAGCCCGACGACCTTCTTGGTCGACACCCACGGCAGGCCGGTGAGGCACTCGAGAGCGTCCTCGAGGGTCTCCATGGTCGTGATCTTGAAGCGGCCCTCGCGCACGGCGTCGACGACTTCTTCGTCGAGCATGAGGTCGCGGGCGTTGCTCCACGGGATGAGCACCTCGTGCTTGCCGCCCGGATCGCGGGCCTGGCACACGCGGTAGAAGCCCTCGATCTTCTCGTTCACGCCGCCGACGGCCTGGGCGTTGCCGAGCTGGTCGACCGAGCCGGTCATGGCCACGTCTTGCCGCAGCGGCACGCCCGACAACGACGAAAACAGCGCGCAGGTCTCGGCCAGCGAGGCGCTGTCGCCGTCGATGTCGGAATAGCTCTGCTCCATGCACAGGATCGCCTGCAGGCACAGCGGCGTGTCCTTGCCGAAGCGGTCGAGCAAGATGCCCTTCATGATCATCGTGCCCTTGGTGTGGATGGGCCCGCCGAGCTCGGTCTCGCGCTCGATGTCGACGATGTCGCCGCGGCCCGCGCCGGTCTTGCAGGTGATGCGCACCGGCATGCCGAACGCGTAGCTGCCGAGGTCGATGACGGTGAGGCCGTTGACCTGGCCGACGACGGCGCCGCCGGTCTGGATGCGGATGCGCTGGTGGGCGATGTCCTCGCGCATGCGCAGCTCGATGAAGCCCTCGCGATCGGCGCGGGCCTGAAGAGCACGTTTCACATGATGTCGGTCGACGACCTTGGCGCCTTCTTTGGTTGCAAAGAATGACGCCTCGCGGACCAGATCAGCGATCTCGCCGAAGCGCGTGGTCAGCTTGTTCTGGTCGTCGCACAGGCGGGCGGCGTGCTCGAGGACGCGGCCGGCGCCGTCGACGGTGAGGGGCAGCAGCTTCTCTTCATGGGACAGGCCCGCCAGGAACCGGAGATAATGAAGAAGCCGCTCGCGTGAGCGTTCCATTTCAATGTCAAAATCAACTTTGACCTTGAACAGCTTCGAAAAATCCGGGTCGCCCCGCGACAACGAATAATACAGCTCAGGTGTGCCGACCAGGACGATCTTGATGCTCAGCTTCACCGGCTCGGGCCGCAGCGAGGCCACCGAGACCATGCGGCCCGGCTCACCGGGATCGTCGAGCTCGATCTGGCGGTTTTTGAGGGCGCGCTTGAGGCCTTCCCAGGCCGCGGGGTCGCGCAGCAGGTCCGAGGCATGCAGCAGCAGGTAGCCGCCGTTGGCGCGGTAGAGGGCGCCGGCCTTGATGCGGGTGAAGTCTGTCGACGACTCACCGCTTCTGATCTTGTGCTCGATGCGGCCGATCAGGTTCGACAGCGTCGGCAGCGTCTCGAGGACGACGGGGGCGCCGCCGGCGACCGTGCTGCCCGTCATGGAGTTCAAGGCCGACAGCGAGCTGAACCCGGTGTTGCTGGTGCTGGCACCCCCCAGGCGCGGCACGATCGCCTGGGTGACGAGGACGTTGACGCGGTAGCGCAAGAGCGCGGGCTCGTCGCGGTCGCCTTCTTCTTCTTCTTCGCTCAAGCGCTTGGCGGCGCGCGGCTCGGCCTGGGCTTCTTCGCCGCCGTTTTCGATGGCGTGGCTGTCGGGGGCCAGGCGGCGCAGGCGCTCGAGGATGTCGCGCTCGACCTCGTCGAGGTGGGCCATGACCCGGGCCGAGAGGCCGCCGACGTCGATCTTGAGCTCTTCGATGAGCGGGTTGACGACCTGCTGCGCGGTCTCGCGGGCCAGGGTTTCGATGGCTTCGTCGGTCTGTTTTTCGAGCGCGCGAATCTTGCGCAGGGCGTCTTCGAGGCCCGACTGCAGCTCGGTGGCGGCGACCTCGAGGTCGGCCTTTTGCTCGTCGGTGAGGGCCTCGTAGGCCTCTTCTGACAACGGCGCGCCTTCTTCGTCGGCGACCGAGAGCGTCAACGCCGAGCCGGTGCGCGACAGGATGAAGCCGCGCTCTTGCGCGACGGTCTCGATGCCTTCGAGCAGGGCGTCGGTCTTTTCCTGGTGGCCGGCGTCGAGGGCCCCGCGCCGATCTGTATAAGAATCGCTCTCAAAGGCCTTTTCGAGGGCCTGGAGCATCTTTTCGACGAACACGTCGTAGCGCTTCTTGACGCCGGGACCCTGCCCCGCGGGGAGCATGACGGCGTGGGGCCGATCGCGGTCGGCAAAATTATACAAAAGGATGACATCCGACGGCGCCGGCTCGGTCTTGGCTTTTTCTTCGAGCAGCTCGCGCACCGTCGAGGTGCGGCCGGTGCCCGAGGCGCCGACGACAAAGATGTTGAAGCCGCGCTCGCGGATGCCGAGCCCGAGCTCGAGTGCGTGCAGCGCGCGCTCCTGGCCCAGGGCGCCGGGCCGGCCGTGCCGATCTTCTTCCTTGGGCGACAGATCGCCGGCGGTGAATTCTTCGATGGGCAGGCGCCAGCGGAGCTCGTCGGCGGAGAGGGTCTTCTTGGCCATTCAGGTCTTTCCCATCGAGAACCGGCGCACGCGCACGGGATCAGCAGAGTCACCAGGGGAGGAGGGCGCAGGCCTACCAATCTTCATGTCTTCGGCGGTGATGTCTTCTTCGCCGGTGGCACGCACCAGGCGAAAGGGAAACGCCAACCGCACCAGGGCGGCGTCGACGACGGATCCATCGTCGACGCTGGCGGCCGGGGCCACGAGCACCTCGACGCACAGCTCGTCATCGCGCCGCCAGGCGAGCATCACCAGGCCGCCGGCGCCGGCGGGGCCCTGCAGGTGCGCGCTCGACAGGTGCGCGCCGGCCACCAGCACCTCGATGATGGCGGGCTCGAAGCGGACCTCGAACAGGTCGAGGGTCGAGAGGATGTCGACGACGACGGGCAGCGCGCGGGCCCGCCACAGCAGGCCGGCGACGACGTCGTCGACCATGAGGTCCTTGTCGTAGCCCTGCCCCACGAGGCAACGCCAGCACTCGCGGCGGTGCGCGCGCTCGACGGACAAGCAGGGAACAACGACGACGGCGGTCATGCCAGGGGATCGACCAGCTGCTTCTTGGTCTTCGTTTGCCGCTCTTCGCGGAGGGATTCCTTGACGAAGTTGACGAGGGCGTCGACGTAGGTGTCGAAGCGGGGGCAGACGATGTCGGTGCCGGCCAGCAGCTGCGCGGTGTTGGCGGCGTTGAAGATGACGAATTTGTCGAAGAGCTCGACGGCGGCGGCCGATCGCTTCACCTGTTCGAGACCGGGGCCGAAGCGGCCCTGAAGCAGGGGCGCCGGCGCGGTGCGGCCATCGGGCCACTGGCGCGTGACCGGGGCCGTGATGACGCCGACGATGGAGCCCGCCAACGACGACAACATGTGGCCGCCGCGCTGGGCGACCGACGACGCCACCGACGACGCCACCGACGACGCGATCGACGACGCCAGGGACTTCGGCAACGCCTGCACGCGCTTGCCGGCCTTTTTGGCCACCAGCTCGTAGACGCGGCGGGCCGACAGCGGGTTGGGGTCGACGACGTGAAAGGTCTTGCCGACGGCGCGCTCGTCGTTGGCGAGGTGGCAGACGGCGCGGGTCAGGTAGTCGACGGGCACGAGGTGCAACGGCGCCAGGCCCGGGCCGGGCAGCGGCAACGGCACGCTCAGCGGGCTGGTGACGATGAGGATGCCCATGGCGTAGACGCCGTCGAAGCGATCGACGTGGCCGGTGGCGCTGTCGCCGACGACGACGGAGGGGCGGACGATGGTCACCGGCAGATCGGTCATGGCGGCGCGGGCCAGCTTCTCGCCGCGCATCTTGCTGTCTTCGTAGGGGTTGCGCCCCGCGGCCAGCTCGTCGAGCTCTTCTTCGAGGATGACGCCGGGGCGGTCGCCGGCGACGAAGCAGCTCGAGAAGTGCACCAGCCGTTGCAGCTTCGGCAGCTCACGGGCCAGGGCGATCACGTTGCGCACGCCGTCGACGTTGACGGACTGCAAGAGCGCCCGATCCGCCGTGGCCGATTGGATGCCGGCGAGGTGAAAGACGTGGGTGACATCTTGGAGCCCGTCGATCTCGAGCCCGGCGAGGCCCAGGTCCATCTTGCGGACGTCGCCGACAGCCACCTGCACCCGCTTCCGGTCCGCCGGACGCAGCCGGCCGAGGTCGTCGTCGGCTGCTTTTTTGCGGCCTTCCTCGACGAGGACGGTGAAGCGGCCACGGGGGTGCTCCTCGAGCAGCCGGCGCAACAGCGGCTTGGCCACAAAGCCCGGGTAACCGGTGAGCAGCCCTTGCAAGGCGGGTTTCTTCGTCGTCGTCGCAGCCATCGGGGGCGGTGCTAGCGCAAACCCTGTTTCGGATGGCGCTCGCCTCGACTCCAGGGTTTGCGCTAGCACCGCCCCCGATGGCTGCGACGACGACGAAGAAACCCGCCTTGCAAGGGCTGC
>JBKJNL010000911.1:0-2742 GCA_046593615.1 Myxococcota bacterium
CGTCGTCGAGGCCCGCAGGATCTTGTCGGCGGCGACCGCGCGGTCGTGGATGGCGACGAACAAGCCCTGAAACGCCGTGGCGAAATCGGTGAGCTCTTCGATGAATCCTTCGCCGAGGGCCTTGCCAAGCACCGTCAGGGCAAGGTCGCCGGCGCGATCGCGCAGCCGCTCGAAGATGCCCTTTTTCTTGTCATCTGATTGCTTGACAAAGAAGCGCGTAATTCTTTCGCTGAAAAAGCCGGCGTGGCGGTTGGGCGCGTCGAGGAAGTCGCGCGCGTTCACCGTCGGCGGCGTGTCGAGCACGACGATGTCGTAGCCGGACTCTTCGACGAGCGCGTGCAATCTCTCGACTGCCATGTACTCGTGGGTACCGCCCAGATGGCGGGCAATCACCTGATACAGCCGGTTCTTGAACAGCCGCTCGCGGCGCTCGGGATCGGGCACCAGTCGCTCGACGAAATCGTCGAGGGCCGGCCCGGCTTCGAGCATCATGGCGTCGACGGAGCCGGGCGTGCACAGCTCGGCCGACAGCGGCGACGGCGCGTTGCCCATTTTTTTTACGCCGAGGGCCTGGGCCAGGCGCTTGGCTGGGTCGATGGTCAGCACCGCCGCCTTGCGACCCATGCGGGCCGCGGCGATCGCCAGCGCCGCCGCCGACGTCGTCTTGCCGACGCCGCCGGAGCCGACGCAGACGACCAGCTTGCTGTCTTGCAGAAGCTTCAAGACGTGGTCTTTGGCCCCCTTGTCGAATTGGCTCATGGCAGCTTCCGGCCGAGGTCGTCGGCGAGGCGCCGGGCCATGTGGCCGCCGTCGTCGTCGAAGCGGGCGCCGAGGGTCACGAGGGTCGCCTCGCCGTGCTTGGCTTGCAGCGCGGCCACGAGCCGATCGCGCTCGCGCGTCGAGCGGCGGGCCTGGTTGAACAAGAAGCGCAGGTCCCGGGCGGCGCCGCGGGTCGTCGCCTCTTTGAGCAGCGCGTCGAGGACTTGCTGATCGATGGGTCCGTCGGCTGCGACGCCCGAGCCGGTGCCGGGCATGCGGGCAAAGGCATTCAAGATCACCGGTCCGATGGGCGCCTTGAGCTCGAGCAGCTTGTCGTGCAGCTCGAGGAGCTCGGTGACCGGCAGCTCTTCGGGGACGGCGACGGTGACAAAGGCCGTGCGCGTGGCGTCTTGCAGCATCTCCTGGATGCGCTCGGCGCGGTCGAACAGCACGCCCCGCTGCAGCACCTTCATGATCCCGAGCGGCGCCCGCAGCAGGTTGACGGCGTGGCCGGTGGCGTGGAGGTCGACGACGACGGGTCCGTCGGCGCCGTGTTTTTCGGCGACGGCGACGATGCGGCCGATGACCGCCATCTCGGTCACCGACGGCGCCGCCTTCAAGAACGCTTTGGCGACGCGGTTCTCGAAGAGCATGTCGGCGACGGTGCGGCTCGGCAGCGTCGAGGCGGCGTAGTCGCGGATGGCGTCGTCGGAGCGCTGGTTGATGCCGAGAATGCCCTTGCTGACCTCGGTGATGCCCTCGGTCATGGGGCGTCCGCCGGGCAGCAGGCTCAAGCGCGTGGGGGCGTCGCATTCGAAGAGCACCGGGCGCAGGCCGAGCTCCTGGGCGCGCAGCACGAGGCCCGCAGAGACCACGCTCTTGCCGACGCCCCCCTTGCCGGTGACGAACACGATCTGGCGCGAGGTCAGGACCTCGTCGAGCTTCGCGCGCGCCTTGCGCTCGTCGCTGCGTTCGTTCAGCCCCTCAGCCACGCGGGAGACCCGTGCTGCGATCGCTCAGGAGCGGAGGGATGGACACGGAGGTTCCAGTAGAAGGCAAGCGTTTGGGCGTCAACGTGACGGCGTCGGCAATTCGCGCGCTTCTGTGGAGCCGCTGCCGCTGACGGGCGCGACGTGCGTGGGTGGCTACCCGCTGATGGGGACGCAGATGGCGTTGGATTCTGGGCTGGTCTGCCCCAGCGCCACGCCGACGACGGTGTCGCTGTCGGGGATGCACGCCGACAAGAACGCAAAGACCTCGCCCGAGGTGCCGTCGCCGGAGACGCTGCCGGTGCCGAACGTCGGCGACGAACCATTTTGCGGCATGACGGAAAAGCCGCCGCTGCCGGAGTAGTCGCCTTCGCGGTCGAGGTAGAGGATCTCGATGTTGAGGCTCTGCGTTCCGGCGCCGCAGTCGCCGCCGGCCCGGGTGGCGGTGACGCCGAAGATCGCCGGACCGCTCGGCGGACGCGACGGACCGCCGATCGACAACAACGCGCTGCCGCAGGCGCCTTCGTCGGCGGCGTCGGGGACGCAGGTGCCGACGAAGCGGGCCTCGAAGTGGAGGTCGCCGTCTTCGAGGTCGTAACAGAGGCCGTTGTTGTCGGCGGCGCAGTCGCTGTCGGCGCCGCAGCCAGCGTCTTCGCCTTCGCCTTCGTTGGCGTCTTCGCCTTCGCCTTCGGCGCGCACCGGTCCGTCGACGGTGCTGCAGACGCCGATGTTGCAAAAGGGCACGTCGGTCGGGCAGTCGGCGTCGGCGTTGCAGCGGATGCCGAACACGTCGCAGCCCCCGACGGCGACGGCGACGACGCCAACGGTGATGGCGACGAGAGCGCGGGCGACGGGACGCTGCATGGGGGCTCCGAAAATCATTCGGCGATGAGGCCGACGACGAGGACGGTGGCGCCGACGACGAGAACGCCGGTGGAGACGAGGGAGGCGATGCCGAGGGTCTGGTTGTAGTCGAGCCAGGCCTGCTTCAGGG
>JBKJNL010000844.1:0-5799 GCA_046593615.1 Myxococcota bacterium
GCACGATGTACGAGCAGAGCCGGCGCATTTTTTCGGGCAACGCGTTCTATTCGGACCTCACCTTTGAGGAGTTCGCCGCCCAGAACGATGGCGTCGAGCGCATCCTCGATCCGCGGCTGGTGCAGTGGCTGAAGGGACCCGCTGACGACGTCGTCGGCTTCGCCTTTGGCGTCCCTGATCACGCCGTCGCTGCGACGCGCATGCGCGGCGACACCGGCCTGCTGGGCAAGCTGCGCTGGCTGGCGGCGCCGAAGCCGGTGCGGGCCCTGGTCAAGACCATCGGCGTCGTGCCCGAGCACCGCGGCCGCGGCCTGCTGGGCGAGCTCTACTGGGCCCAGGCGACGGCGGCGCTGTCGGCGGGGCTCGTGGGCGGCGTCGTTGTGCTCATGTCGGGCGACAACCGATCCTTCAGCGGGGGCCAGAAGGTGCAGACCGTCATCCGCGAATACGCGCTGTTCACGCGGGAGCTGTCGTGAGCTGTGTGTCGCTGTTCCTCGACGTCGCGCTGCGCTTTCCCGAGCGCATCGCCCTGCGTGAGATGTCGGGTTCGATCACGTTCGCCGCCTTGCGCGCGCGCGGTTTGCAGTGTGGCGCCCGCCTGGCCGCCGCCGGCATCGGCAAGGGCGACCGCGTCGTCGTGTTGGTGCCGATGTCGATCGAGCTGTACGCCTGGATCATCGGGCTGCTCGCCGTCGACGCCACGGTGATGTTCGTCGAGCCCTGGATGCCGCTCGATCTGATCGCCGGCTGCTGCGCAAAGGCCAAGCCAAAGGCGATCATCGCCAGCCCCCTCGGGGTCGTGCTCGCGCAGCGGGCGCCGGCCTTTCGCCAGATTCCGCTGAAGCTGGCGACCCGCGGCGGCGCGTTGTTCTCGCTGCTCGGCTGGCGCACCCCGCCGCCGGTGACAGCACAGGCCAGCCCATCGCTGCCGCCGCCGTCGGCCGACGACGACGACATGGCCGTCTTGACCTTCACCACCGGCTCGTCGGGGACGCCGAAGGGCGTGGTGCGCACCCACGGCCTGTTGGTCACGCAACACCATGTGCTTTCGCGCTCGCTGCACCTCACGCCCGACGCTGTCTGTCTGCACGCGTTTGCCAACTTCGTGCTGAACAATCTGGCGCTCGGGGCCACCAGCGTGCTGCCGACGATGAAGCCGTCGGCGCCGACGAAGTTCAACGCCGCGGCGCTGGCCAGGCAGATCGACGACGCCAAAGTGACGTCGTTGGTGGTGCCGCCGGCTTCACTCGAGCGCCTGGTGTCGTGGGCCGAGCACAACAACCGGAAACTGACTTCGATCACCAGCCTGGCCACCGGCGGCGGACCCGTGCCCGTGTCGTTGTTGCGGCGTTCGGCGGTGGTGTTTCCGTCGTCGGACCCGGAGATCCTCTACGGCTCCTCGGAGGTCGAGCCGGTCTCACACATCGCCTGGAGCGAGCTCAAGGAGCTCGACGGCGATGGCGTGTGCGTGGGTCGCCCCGTCGACGAGGTCAGCGTGCGCCTGATCGACAGCGGTGAGATCATCGTCAGCGGCGCCCACGTCAGCCCGCGCTACTTCGACGACGACGTCGCCATGAAGAAGACCAAGATCGAAGAGGCCGGCGTGCTCTGGCACCGCATGGGCGACACCGCGGCCTTTGACGCTGCCGGGCGCCTGTGGCTCACCGGGCGTCCGCACAACCTCATCCGCACATCGTCGGGGACGGTGTTGCCGATGGTGCTCGAGCGCCGCGCCGAAGCCCTCGAGTTCGTCGCCGGCGCCGCCGCGGTTGGCGTCGAGCGGGGCGGGGTCGAGAGGGGCGGCGAGGGGGGCGGCGAGGGGGGCACCGAGGTCGTCGTCGTCGTTGAGCCGCGCCGGTGGCAGCCGGCGTCGTTCGACGCCTGGCAGGTGCTGCTCATCAAACGATCACCAGAGATCAGTCGGGTGTTGTTCGTGCGGGTCTTGCCGCGCGATCGGCGGCACCGCTCAAAGGTCGACTACGCAGGCGTCGTCGACGTCGTCAAAGCCGCGCAGCGACGGCCCCTTCCGGGTCGTGCCGTTTCCGGGAGGGCTGCATGACCACCCAGACCAAGCCGCTGCTGCAGCCTGGCGCTTCGCTGCCGGTGCGCCTCTTTGCCTATCTGCAGGAGCGCTTTCCGCTCGGTGCCTATTCGATCCTGACGCTCCTCTATGTGGGCGGCGGCGTGGCCATCGCCGAACGCAACGGCGCGTTGTCGGCGACGCCGTGGTGGCACGTGCTGTTGATCGCCGTCGGCGTGCTGCTGGTGTTCCTGCAGCTGCGGCTGCTCGATGAATTCAAGGACGACGCGAAAGACAAGATCGCCCACCCCGAGCGGCTCGTGCAGCGCGGCGTGGTCAGCAAGCGCGATCTCATGACCTGGCTGGTCGTCGCCGTCGTCGTCGAAGGCGCCATCGCCGTCTTCTTTAGACTTCCGTCGGTGGTGATGTGGGCCGCGGTGCTGGTGTTCTCGCTCGGCATGCGCGTGGAGTTCTTCATGGGCTCGTTCCTGGAGCCGCGGCCGCTGCTCTATGCCGTGACCCACCAGCCGATCATGTTCCTGCTCTCCGGGTGGATCTACGCCGCCGCCGGCCTGCCCTTCGGCCGCTTCTTTGACGTCGACATGCTCTTGCACCAGCTGGTCGGCTTCGGCGGCCTCTTTGCCTTCGAGATCGCCCGCAAGCTGCGCGCGCCCGAGCAGGAGACGCCGACCGAGCTGACCTACAGCAAGGCCCACGGACCCGCCAAAGCCGCCGCCGTCGCCGTCGTGCTGCTGGCCGTCGCCGTCACCGCCGCCGCCGCGCTGTCGTCGTGGTGGCTGTTGTTGATCGGCGCCGCGACCCTGGCCCACGTGCGCTACGCGCTGTCGCCGACGCCGGCGACGTCGAAGCTGCAGAACCTCATGACCTCGCTGGCGCTGCTGGGCATGCACCTGGCCCTGGCCCGCCACCTGAAGCTGCTGCCGCTGTTCGACTGATGAAGAATTGGCGCGCAGCCGCTGCGGCGGAGTGCGCAGGAGAACTGCTTCCATGATCCTCGACATGAACAGCCCCGCGTCCGACGTCGCCGCCAAAGCCGGCGGCAAGGGCCACAACCTGTGGCTGCTGTCGTCGCGCGGCGCGCCGGTGCCGCCGTTCTTCGTCGTCGACGTCGACGCCTTTCAGCTGTTCCTCGACGAGACACAGGAGGCGCTTGAGCCCGGGGCGCGTGAGCGCATCTTGCAGGGCGCAGTTCCACGGGCGGTCGACGCCGCCGTGCGCGCCGCGCTGCAGAAGCTGACGCTGCCGGTGGCGGTGCGCTCGAGCGCCCTGGCCGAAGACTCGCGCCTGCACTCGTTTGCCGGGCAGCTGCAGACCTTTCTCTACGTCGAGAGCGCCGACGCCGTCGTCGACGCCGTCAAGAAGTGCTGGGCCTCGGCGTTCTCCGAGCATGCCGTGGCCTACATGAATCACCACGGCATCGCGCCCTCGGCCGCGCGCGTCGCCGTGGTCGTGCAGTCGATGGTCGACGCCGACGTCGCCGGCGTGGCGTTCTCGGTGGACCCCATCGCCGGCGACCCCGACGTCGTCGTCATCTCGTCGGTGTGGGGGCTCGGCGAGGGGCTGGTCTCGGGGCTGCTCGACTCCGATGACGTGCGGGTGGGCAAGGGCGATCGAAAAATCATCGAGCGCAAGGTGGCAAAGAAAGACCTGCGCCTCGTCCGGAACACCGCCCCGAATTCAGGCGGCGGCCTCGTCGAAGAAGCCGTGCCGGCCGCGCAGCAGGACACACCGAGCCTCAACGACGCCGACATCGCCGTGTTGGTGGAGTCGGTGCTCACCATCGAAAAGGGCTACGGCGCGCCGCAGGACATCGAGTGGGCCATGAGCAAGGGCCGGCTCTACCTCTTGCAATCGCGCCCGGTGACGACGGCGCTGCAGGGGCAGAAGCCGGTGCAGATCTGGGACAACTCCAACATCATCGAGAGCTACTTCGGTGTCACCAGCCCGCTGACCTTCACGTTCGCGCGCAACGCCTACCACCACGTCTATGTGCAATTTTGCGAGGTGATGGGCGTCCCCCAGAGCTTGATCGACAGCTCCGATGAGACCTTCGAGAACATGCTCGGTTATCACGAGGGGCGCATCTATTATAATATGATGAACTGGTATCATCTGATCGGGCTGTTCCCGGGCTTCAAGCACAACAAGAGCAACATGGAAGGCATGATGGGCGTGCGCGAGTCGCTGCCCGCCGATGCCCAGGCGCTGATGGTGATGCCGCAGCCGCAAACGACGGGGGAGCGGCTCAGCCAGATGCTGCTCGGCGTCAAGATGGCCTGGCGCTTCTTCAACCTCGACGGCATCGTCAGCGGCTTCAAGTCCTACTTCGACGCCAACTACGAAAACTGGCGGAAGACCGATTTCAATGGCCGACCCTTCGAAGAGCTGTTGATGACCATGCGCGAGCTGGAGGGCATTTTTCTCGCGCAATGGAAAGCGCCGATCATCAATGACTTCTTTGCCATGATGTGCTTCGGCACCTTGCGCAAGACCGTGCAGGCCTGGGGCCTCGATCCCGGCGGCACCCTGCAGAACGACCTGCTGTGCGGCGAAGGCGGCGTCGAGAGCGCCGTGCCCACCGAGCTGCTCATCGAGATGGCCCACCAGATTTGCGACCCCGACAACGGCGAGGCTGCGCTGCGCGCGCTGTTCCTCACGCTGCCGGTCGACGAGCTCAAGCGGCGCAGCGACAGCGGCGACCCGCATTTTACGAAGCTCAACGTCGGCCTCGCCGACTACGTCGACCGCTACGGCTTCCGCTGCATGAACGAGCTGAAGCTCGAAGAGCCGGACCTGCACACCGACCCGACCTTCTTGTTCGCGGCCCTGAAGAACTATGTGAAGCACCCGCCGCCGTCGGTGGCTGCGCTGCGCGCCCACGAAGCCGACATCCGCAAGCGCGCCGAAGGTGTCGTCGACGGCAAGCTGTCGGGCGTGAAGCGCTGGTGGTTTGGCCAGATCCTCGGTTGGGCGAGAAAGACCGTGAAGAACCGCGAGAACCTGCGCCTGTGCCGCACCAAGGTCTTTGGCCTCGCTCGTCGCATCTTCAACGCGGCCGGCGACAACCTCGCGGCCCGCGGCGTCATCGAGCACCCGCGCGATGTCTATCTGCTCGAGCGCGGCGAGCTGTGGGCCATGATCCGGGCCTCGGCGACGTCGACGGACTGGAAAGGCGTCGTGCGCGTGCGCAAGGCCGCCCGCGACCGCTTCCTCGCCGGCGACGCCCCGCCCGATCGCTTCGTCACCCGCGGCGCGGCCTCGATCGGCAACACCCAGAAAAAAGCGAAGCAGACTGCCAACGTCGACGGCGCCCTCACCGGCACCGGCTGCTGCCCCGGCCAGGTGCGGGCCCCGGCCAAGGTCATCCGCGATCCGCGCGGCGACCTGTCGATGCAAGGGAACATCCTGGTCGCCGAGCGCACCGACCCCGGCTGGACACCGCTGTTCCCCTCGGCCAGCGGCGTGCTCGTCGAGCGCGGCTCGCTGCTCTCACACAGCGCCATCGTGGCCCGCGAGCTCGGCATCCCGTGCGTGGTCGGCATCAGCGGCCTGTTGGCGACCGTGAAGAGCGGCGACGATGTGCAGATGGACGGCGGCGCGGGCTGGGCGAAGATCCACCCGCCGCAGAACATGTTGACGACCACAGCGGCGTTGACGACGACGACGGCAGCGCCTCCGCCGACGCCGCCGACGACCGCGGCCACTTCGACAGCGCCGCCGCCGCCGCCGCCGACGACGCCGACGACCGGGACCGCGGC
>JBKJNL010000043.1:0-12900 GCA_046593615.1 Myxococcota bacterium
GGGGGGTCCGCGGTTACGTCGAGCACCGCACCGGCTCCCTCGCCGTCGGCGAGACCGCCGTCGTCGTCGCCGTTGCGAGCCCGCACCGCAAGAGCGCCTTTGTCGCCTGCGAAGCCATCATCGATCGTCTCAAGCACGACGCCCCGATCTGGAAGCGCGAGCACGACGAGCACGGCGTCACCTGGGTCGGGCTCGGCCCGTGACCACGCTGGCCCCCGGGCAACGCCTTGAGCAGCTGCGCATCGACGGCGTCGACGACGAAGGACGCGGCCGCTGCGTCGTCGGTGGGTGGGACGTCGCCGTACGCGGTGGCTTCCCCGGCGACGTCGTCGCCGCTGCCATCGTCGAGGTCGTCTTTGCCGCGCGCCGCCTGGCGCAGGTGCGCCGCCTCGATGCGCTGCAGCCGTCGTCAGGCCCGCTGCACGTCGAGCGCGCCTGTGGCCACGCTGGCCCCTGCGCCGCCTGTCCGTTGCATGGCGTCGACGACGGCTTCGCGCGGGCCTTGAAGCGCGCCCGCGTGCAGCAGGCCTTTGACGAGCTGCTGCCGACCCTGCCGACGCCGGTCGTCGTCGGCGACGTCGTCGACGGCGAAGGGCTTCGCCAGAAGGTGAAGCTCGTGGCGGGAGGGCGCGCCGGCGCCATCCGCCTCGGGCACTTCGTGCCCCACTCCCACCACGTTGCGCCGGCCGCCCTGTGCGGCGTCGCCCGCGACGCGATCGTCGGCGTGGTCGACGCCCTCGAAGCACGCTTCGACGCACACGGGATGGGCCCCGAGGTCATCAAGGCGGTCCTGGCCCGCGAGTTCAAGAGCGGCGTCTCTGTCGTCGTCGTCGGCCGCGGAGCACCGCCTGTCGCGCTGTCGGCGCTGCGCCCGCCGGGCTGCTCGGGCCTGGCGTGGCGGCGCGACGACGCCCGCGACGATCGCGACGGCAACTCACTGCTGCGCGGCGACATCGTCGACGTCGACGGCGACGCGCTCGGTGATCCGCTCGACGGCGGCCCGCGCTGCGCGGTCGACGCTTTTTGCCAGGCCGACCTCACCGGCGCCGGCCACCTCGTCGAGCTCGCCTGCGACTTTGTCGTCGGCGCGTCCGTCAACCTCGCGCCGGCCCCCGGCTCCCCGCTCCAGGGCCGCTCGGGCCCGGGCGCAACATTCTTTGATCTTTACGCCGGCACCGGCGCCTTTGCCCGGGCGCTGCTCGCGCGCGGCGCCGGCCACGTCGTCGCCGTCGAAGTCGCCGGCGTCAGCGTCGAGGCCCTCGCTGCCATCGCCAACGTCGACGCTGTCGCGGGCCGCGTCGAAGAGGTCATCGGCGCGCTGCGCGCTCGAGGTCAGCCGGCGGGCCTCGTCGTCGATCCGCCAAAGAAGGGCCTCGGCGACGTCGCCGCCGCCATCGCCGGCCTCGGCGCCGCGCGCATCGCCCTGGTGTCGTGCGACGTCGACGCCGGCGCGCGCGACGCCCGGGCCCTCGTCGACGGCGGCTACGTCATCGAGCGCGTGGTGCCGTTCGATCTGTTCCCCGGCAGCACCGAGGTCGAAGTGCTCACGCTGCTGCGGCGGCTCCCCCGTGCCGAACGGGTGTCGGTCGAGGCGGGTGTTGATCAACGTTGATCGGTCGATCAACATTGATCAACGTCAGCGCTGGGGGCGCCCCTTGGCCACCGGCGGCGCCGTCAACGGATCGTCGGGCCAGCTGTGCTTGGGGTAGCGGACCTTGAGCTCCTTTTTGACGTCGACGTAGGCCGTCTTCCAGAAGCTCTTGAGGTCGCGCGTCACCTGCACGGGCTTGTAGCCGGGTGACAGCAGGTGGAGCACGACGCCGACGCGGCCGCGGGCGACCCGCGGCGTGTCGATCAACCCGAACAACTCTTGCAGCCGCACCGCCAGCACCGGCGCGCCGCCGTCGGCGGCGGCGGCATAGTCGACGGCGATCTTGTTGCCGGTCGGCACCTCGAGCTTGGCGGGCACCTCGTCGTCGAGCAGCTGCTTCTGCTGCCAGCTGAGCAGGCCACCGATGACCTTCTGCCAGTCGAGGGCGGCAACGTCGTCGAGCTTGCGGCGGCCGCGCTGCACGACCTCGAGGCACAGCTCCGGCAGGCGCGCCTTGAGGGCGTCGTCATCGACGGCGGGCCAGTGCTCGTCGCTGAACGCATCAGTCAAGACGCGAGAGGCGAAGCGGATGCGATCGCGCAGGCGCGCCGCGTCGTCGTCGGGACGGAACCAGCGCTCGAAGCGCTCGGCACAGGCCGCGGCCAGGCCGGCGGCGACGGCGGCGTCGTCGACGGGCACGCCGCTCTTCTCGCTGATGATGAGCCCCCCCTGCATCGGGGCCGCGAAACGCACCCGCCGCACCCCGATGAACCCGCCGCGCTCTTCGTCGAGCACGGCCTCGTCGGTGGTCGTCAACGCGTCGGGCAGCACCGCGCGCAACAGCTCTTCGTCGACGGCTTCGGCGACCCGCACCCCCGACGACGCCCCCTGCCCCTCGAGCGACAGAGCCAGGAACAAGCCGGCGTCGACAACACCGGACTCGGCCAACAGCCGCACGCCGCGGGCGCCGACCATGACGGCTTCGGGCTCGCCGGGCCGACGACGACGACAGAGCCGATCGGGGAAGCCGGCCAGCAAGGCCCGCTTCAAGCGCTGTGGCGGCGAGCGGCCAGACGACGAGGAGGACGACGAGGACGACGAGAACGACGAGGACGACGAGGACGACGCAGACGACGACACCAACCGCATCAGCTCTTTGGCGCTCTGCTTGACCTCGCGCAGGCGGCGATCATCGAACGCCCGCTCCAACAGCACCTGCAGATCGGAGTCGGTGCGCACCGCCTGCCCGCCCCGGTGGATCGCCGGCTGCACGACGGCGAGGGCGCGATCGTCCTCGAGCAGGGCCATGGCAAAGGCCGCGTCGTCGACGATGTCTTCGTCGGCGGCAGCGAGCATGACGGCGGCGGCGCGCGGCGACAGCGGCAGGCGGGCAATGCGCTTGCCGCGGGCCGTGGGCTTGTTGTCGGCGTCGAGAGCCCCGAGCAACCGCAACAGCGAGAGGGCCTGCTCGAGGTTCGCTTTCGGCGGGGCCTCAAAGAAGCCAAACGCCCGGGGGTCGCACTGCGTGAACAGCGCGACGTCGAGCAACACGCGCGAGAGCTCGGTGCGGTGGATCTCCGGCGGGTGGCTCGCCGGCAACGACAGGTGCTCCGCGAGGGTCCACAGGCGCAGCGCGCGACCTGGGCGGGTGCGGCCGGCGCGACCGGCGCGCTGCTCGGCCGAGGCTTGCGAGATGCGAACCAGCTCGAGCAGCTCGCGATCGGCCCGTGGATCGTAGCGGACGCTCTTCATCAAGCCGCTGTCGACGACGGCCGTGACGCCGTCGATGGTCAACGAGGTCTCGGCGACGTTGGTCGCCAGCACCACCCGCCGGCGCGGTCCTTTGACGAGGGCCCGATCCTGCTCCGCCGACGACAGCGCGCCGTACAGGGGAACGACGTCGACCTGACCGCCGCGTCGATCGGGCAGCGGCTCCTTTGCGAGGCGCTCCTGCACGCGGCGTATCTCGGGCGTGCCCGGCAAAAAGCACAAGACGTCGCCGCCATCGTCGTCGTCTTGCACCAGCAGCGTGCGCAGGGCGCCGGCGACCTTTTCGTCGAGGTGTCGCTCGTCGTCGCGCGGCTTCTTCTCGATGTGGCGGATGGTCACCGGGTACGGACGACCCAGGCTCGTGACCACCGGGCAACCGTTCAAGAACGACGACACCGCGGTGGCATCGAGGGTCGCCGACATGACGACCAGCTTGAGGTCGTCGCGCACCGCGAGCAGCTCCTTGAGCAGTGCCAGGCACAGGTCGGTGTGCACCGAGCGCTCGTGGAATTCGTCGAGGACGACGACGCTGACGCCGTCGAGAAAGGCGTCGCCGCCGAAGCGCCGCGTGAGGATGCCCTCGGTGACGACGAGGATCTTTGTCTGCGCCGACTCGCGCTTCTCGAAGCGCACCTGGTAGCCGATGGTCTGCCCGGGGCTCTCGCCGCGCTGGCGGGCCATCGTGACGGCGGCGGCGCGGGCGGCGATGCGTCGGGGCTCGAGCAACAGCAGCTGGCCGCTGCCGACGAGGCCGGCCTTCAACAGCGCCGGCGGCAGGCGCGTGGTCTTGCCGGCCCCGGGTGGCGCCTGCACGACGACCGCCGGGCCACGACGCAGCGCCGCGACGACGTCGTCGAGGATCGCGTCGATGGGCAGGCTGCCCAGGAGTGCTCCGGTCATCGCCCGACCGTCATCGAGCAGCCGCCATCGGGCAAGCGTCATCTGGTCCGCGTGACCCGTGCATCGGCAGTGCGTGATCGGTCATGAGCGAGGCGTCGAGCTGGATGTGGCCGGATGTGGTCGGACCGCATGGGCTGCGGGAGACAGCGGCGCCGACGCGGCTGAAGCCTGATCGGACTTCGTGGTATCGACGGAGCAATGGCCGACGACAAGAAGGGCAAGAGTGGCGGCGGTGGACTCCTCGGTTGGCTCCGCGGAGACAAGCGCGCCGACGACACCGGCAAGGTCGCGGTGGCCAGTCCGGGCCCGAGCGGCCCGGGTCGAGCGCCCGGCCTCGGCTTCGCGACCGGCGAAAACTCGGGGATGATTCCCATCGTCCCTGTCGCCGACGCCGGCGCAAAGGTGCTGCAGACCGAGGTCACCGCCCGCTACAACGACAAAGGCGAGATCGCCCGCGGCGGCATGGGCTCGATCCGCAAGGTCTTTGACGACAACCTGCAGCGCACCGTGGCCATGAAGGTCGCGTTCCCCGAGAGCCGCAGCGACGCCAAGATCATGCAGCGCTTCGCCGAGGAGGCCCAGATCATGGGTCAGCTCGAGCACCCCAATATCGTGCCTGTGCACGACTTCGGCGAAGACGATGGCACCAAGTTTTTCACGATGCTTTATGTCCGCGGTAAGACGCTGACAGACTTGCTGACTGAAAACGATCACATCGACACGCGCGAAGAATACTTCCGCTTCTTGAACATCTTTCTGCGCGTCCTCGACGCTGTCGCCTTTGCCCACAGCCGCGGGGTCGTCCATCGCGACTTGAAACCCGACAACATCATGGTCGGTAACTTCGGCGAAGTTTATCTCATGGATTGGGGCATCGCGAAGCTGCTTCACCGGACAGGCGGCATGCCGCCGCCGAGCGCCGTCGGGCAGAACAAGACGATGGTGATGAGCGCCATCGGCCGCTCGATCGAAGACATCCTGCCGGTGCGGGTGCGCCGTGAGGGTGCGGCGCCGCCGCAAGACGAGACCGGCCAGATCATCGGCACGTTCTTCTACATGGCGCCCGAGCAGGCCCTGGCCAAGACCGGGGAGATCGACGAGCGCACCGACATCTTTCTGCTCGGCGGCGTCCTCTACGAGATCCTCACCAAGCAACCGCCCTACATGGGCAGCACCATCGTCGACGTCGTGCGCCAGGCCCAGGCCTGCCAGGTGCTGCGCCCCGAGCTGATCCTCCCCGAAGCGCAGATCCCAAAGACCCTCGCCGACATCTGCATGAAGTGCCTGCAGGCGGCACCCGAGAACCGCTACCAGACGGTTCTCGAGCTCAAGAAAGATGTCGAGAAGTTCCTCAAGGGTGGCGCCGGATTGCCGACCAAATTGTTCCCCAGCGGGGAGCTGTTGATGGAAGAAGGTGCCCCCGGCGAAGAGGTCTACATCGTCCAGAAGGGCACGGTGCAGGTCTACCAGACCGACAAGGCCACCGGCCGCCGACGCGGCCTCGCGACCCTCGGCCCGGGCGCGGTCGTCGGCGAGGCCAGCGTCTTCCGGGCCTCGGCCCGCTCGGCCAGCGTCGTGGCCGTCGACGACGTCACCTGCGTGATCGTGACCCGCAAGCAGCTGGAGAGCGAGCTCGGCCTCAATACCTGGATTGGCTCACTGGTGAAAGCGCTCGCTGACCGCTTCTTCACCATGAATGATCGATTCACAAAAGCTGATGAACAAAACAATTCGTTGAAGGTCCACAACTGGGTCCTGCAGTACCTGGTGCTCTACGGGCATACGGGCCCCTCGGGCCGCCGCGAGGTGCAGTGGTCGCACCTGCTGCAGGCGGCGATGCACCAGTTCCAGAAGCCCGAGAGTGAGCTGCGCGTGATCCTGCTCGAGAACCGGCAGTTCACCATCGACGACCACCGCAACTCCATGTGGTTCAGCGCCGCCTGAGCTCGGCTGAACCTCTCCCCCAACCCCCTCTCCACAGAAAGTAGAGAGGGGAGCCGGCATCAGAATTCTCCTCCCCTTTCTCCATGTCCTCATGGAGAGAGGGGGGGAGAGAGGTCTCAGGCCGAGGTCATCGACGCGGGATCGTCTTTCTTGCGCACCACGCGGACACTGCGGATGCGGCGTGGCGTCGACTCGAGGATCTCGAACACCGTGCCGTCTGCGGCTTCGAGGCGGGCCCCGCTCTCGGGAATCCGCCCCGCCAGCGAGATGCAGTAGCCGGCCAGCGTGGTCCACAGGTCGCCTTCGGGCAGCGCCAGGTCGAGGGCCCGGTTGACGTCGCGGATGGGCACGCTGCCGAGCACGATGGCCGAGCCGTCCTTGGTCTTTCGCACCGGCGTCGGCACCGCGCGATCGTCTTCGGACCAGATGTCGCCCACCAGCTCTTCGAGGAGGTCTTCGATGGTGAGGATGCCGGCCATGCCGCCGCGCTCGTCGACGAGGATCGCCAGCTGCACGCGGGCCTGCTGCATCTCTTTCAAGATGGCCGTGGCCTTCATCGACTCCGGAAAGAACGTCGCCGGGCGGATGAGCTCATCGATCGAGAGCGGGGCGTCGGACAACATCGTGGTCAGCACATCTTTGGCGGCGACGTAGCCGACCACTTCGTCGGCGGTGCCGCCTTCTTCGTGGACCGGGAAGCGCTGGTGCCCACGCGTGAGGATCAATCGCTTGAGCTCGTCGATGCCGTCGCTCTTCTCGAGGACGACGACGCGGTTTCTCGGGACCATGACGTCGGCGCCGGTCAGCGAGTCGAGCTCGATGGCCCGCACCGCGATGTCCGAGGCCCGCGGATCGATGGTGCCCATGCGGCCGGCTTCTTCGAGCAGCTGCGTCAGCTCTTCGGGAGAAACGCGCGACTCGATGAAGCTCGTCTTGTCGCCAAAGATGCGCAGGAACAGGTTCGAGCTGCCTTCGAGCACCCACACCGCCGGCCGCGCCAGCGACGACAGCCACAAGAGCGGCCGACCCACCAGCAGGGCGTAGGGCTCGCTGGCGCGCAACGCCAGCGACTTCGGGACCAGCTCGCCGACGACGAGCTCGCCAAAGGAGATGATGGCGACGGCAAAGGCAAAGGCGATGGGGCCGGCGTAGTTCAGGGGGATGCCGACGGCGTCAAACAGCGGCTGCACCAGGCGCTCAACGGTGGGCGCGCCGCGCGAGGCGATGATGGTGCCGAGCAGGGTGATGAAGATCTGCACGGTGGCCAGGAACCGCTCGGGGTTCTTGCGCAAAGCTTCGACGGCGCGGGCGCTGGCCCGGCCGGAGTCGACCAGCTGGCGCAAGCGCGTCTTGCGCATCGACACCACGGCGATCTCGCTGCCGGCGAGGAAGCCGTGCAGCACCAGCAGCGCGATGATGACGAACAACTCTCCTTGCATGGGCGGCAACCTACATCATGGGTTGCCCACGGCGAGGCACCGTCGTCGTGCACCACCGGTGGCCGTTCGCCTCTTGGGAGGCTGTGCGAGGGTCGCACCATGCAACGCGTCCACGCTCCCGAGCTCGAAGATGAAGCCTGGTGCCCCCGGGTGCTGCGCGACGGCCTGACGGGCTTCTTGCAGGTCGCTGCCGAGCGGCTGCACGTCTACGACGCCGCCGCCGACCTCGTCGCTGGCGTGCTGAAGAAGCACGGGGCTACGCGTCTCGTCGACCTCGGCAGCGGCGGCGGTGGGCCGCTGTTGCGCTTGCGCGAAGCCTTGCAAGAGCAGCACGGCGTCGACGTCGACGCCGTCTTGACCGACCTCTACCCGAACCTCGGTGCCTTTGAGAGCGCCGAGGCCCGAGGGCGCGGCAAGGTGCGCGCGGTGCGCGAGCCCGTCGACGCCACCAACGTGCCGCCGTCGCTCGATGGCGTCCGCACCCTATTCAACGCGTTCCACCACTTCCGCCCCGCGCTGGCCCGGCAGATCGTCGCCGACGCCGCGCGCAAGCGGCAGCCGTTCGTCTCCCTCGAGGTCGTCGAGCGCCGGCCGCAGACGGTGTTGTTCTTGATGGGCACGCCGCTGGCCGCGCTGGCGTTGACGCCGGTCGCCCGGCCGCTGACGCCGGGTCGCCTGTTCTTTACCTACGCGCTGCCCCTCATCCCGATGGGCATCTGGTGGGACGGCATGATGAGCTGCCTGCGCAGCTACTCCGTCGACGAGCTCAAGGGCCTGACCGCCGGCCTCGACGACGACGGCTACGGCTTCCGCGTCGAGCAGATCGAGATCCCCTGGCAGCCGCTGCGCATCACAGCGTTGATCGGCGAGCCGCGCTGAGCTGAATCTCAGGGCTCGGCCCAGCGGGCGACGACGTCGGCGGTGACGCCGTCTCGGGCCAGGGCCTCGACCATCGGCAACAGCGGCTGTCGCTCGCCGACGTGCACAAAGAAGAAACGCAGCTCGGGCCGTCGCTTCTTTGCTTGCAGAATTGTCTTCCGATCGGCGTGCGTATCGCCGAACAGCACCACGAACAGCGGCTGGGACGACGACGCCTGGCCGCTCGAGCCTCCGGATGAAGAAGGCGTCCACTTCGGCAGCAGCCGCAAGAGCGCTTCGGGGTTCGGCTTCCGGCCCTGCTCAGCGGTGGTGGCCCGCGCAAAGGTGTGGCCGAGCAGCTCCTGCGCCTTTTTGAATTCCCAGGCGTCGCGGCCGGTGCAAGCGACGACGTCGGCGCGGTCTTCGAGGGCCTGCAAGCGGGCGCCGCCGACGAGGACGCGCTCGTCTTGCCAGTAGCCGCCGCGGTAGAGGGCGATGCCTTGGGCGCTGAGGTCGCCGGGGTCGTGGCCGCACCAGGCGACGACGTCGGCGACGTTGTCGCAGCGCTCGACGATCTTCGGCCGGCCGGCGCCGATCCAGCTCGCGAGGGCCCGCGCGAGCTCCCAGTCGTCGTTGAAGCCGCCGGTGTCGCGGAAGCGCTCGATGTCGCCGTCGTCGGCGCCGCTGAGCTCCTTGACGATGCGCGTGAAGCTCGGGCGCGTGTCGATGAGGGTGCCGTCGACGTCAAAAGCCAGCAGCGGGCGTCTCTTCATGGCCGCCGACGCTACGCCATGTGCGCGTTCTTCGGGATGACGGTGACGCACTTGTCGCCGCGCGCGGTGGCCAACAGACGCTGGAAGCTCTGCTGGTGGAACTCGCGGTACTTCGGCTTGGTCGCCACCCGCTGCGCGGTCTCTTCGTAGCGGACCCGCTCGCGCTCGACCTCGACGACCGATGGCTCGGCGGCGCCGCGATCGCGCAGGGCCCGGAAGCACCACGGGCTCTGGATGGCGGCGCGCGCGATCAAGAAGCCGTCGCAGCCGCTCTGCTCGAACAGCCGGGTGGCGTCGGCGCGGGTGACGACGTCGCCGTTGCCGATGACCGGGATCTTTGCCTGCTTCTTGGCGTCGGCGATGGCCGACCAGCTCGGTTGATCGCGGCTGCGCTGCCCCGCGTGGCGGGCGTGCACCGTGATCCAGTCGAGGTGCGCCGAGGCCAGATCGACGACGGGGAGGAAGACCTTGTGCTCCATCTCCTTCTGGTTGAGCCCGAGCCGGATCTTGGCCGACACGCTCTGGATGGGCAGCGACGTCGTCTTCTTCCACGACGACAGCGCCTGGAAGATCGCCTCCATGCGACCGCGGCGCTTGAGCATGGCCGGCCCGGCGCCAATCTGGATGATGTCCTTGCTCGGGCAACCGAAGTTGAGGTCGACGGCGACGATGTTCATCCAATGCGGGTGGGTCGATTTTGCCAGCTCTTCGACGACCCCAAGAGCATCCAGCAATTCCTGCGGACCGGTCGTCAACAACTGGATACCCGTCGGCACGTCGGCGTGAAACGTGTCGACGAGGTCAAAGGTGCTTTTGTTGCGTTTGGCGAGGCCGCGGGCGCGGATCATCTCGGTGAATGTGAGTCCGGCACCTTGCTCGAAACAGAGACGACGAAAGCCCACGTCTGAGACGCCTTCGAGGGGGGCCAGCAAGAAGGGGCTCGCCAGCGTGTGGCCGCCGACCGCGAGGGTGTCGGGCAAGCTCGTGCGGGGGGCGCTGACGACGCTGGCGGCGACGCCGGTGACAACGGTGCTCATGACGGCTTCATGCCAGCGCCCACGCCACCGGGGTACGGGATTCGCGCACGGGATTCGCGCACGGGATTCGACGTACCCGACTCGCGCCGTCAGGTCTGGTCGCGCGCCGGCGGCCGTGACATCGCGCCCACCGTCGCCGCCGTGGCCCGCAGGTAGTCGGCGGGCGCGAGCACGAGCTGCAGCCCCCGTTGGCCGGCCGAGACCGAGACGACGTCGCACAGCTCCATCAGCTCGTCGACGCACACCGGGAACGACTTCTTGCAGGCCAGCGCGGTGACGCCTCCGCGGATGTAGCCGGTCAAGGCCGGCAGCTCTTTGACGGCGACGGGCTCGACGCTCCTCTTGCCCATGAGCCGCGCGCACAGCTTGGGGTCGAGCTCGCGATCGGCGCTGATCAGCGCCAGCAGCACGCTCTTGTCGTCGGCGCGCAGGCAGAGCGTCTTCCACACCTGCTCAAGCGGCAGGCCCATCTTCCTGGCCACCGTCTCCGCCGACAGGTCGTCTTCGTCGACGTCGTAGGCGCGCAGCTCGTAGGCGATGCCCAGGGCGTCGAGGGCCCGGGCGGCGTTCGTCTTTGGCGTCGGCGTCTCGGTCGTCTTGCCCATCAGCGCACTTCTCATCGCGGGATGATCTTCTGCCAGGCTTGATCGCGGCGAAGCAGCGGAACAGCCGGATGATGCAGCCGCGCCGTCGGCAAACCCCACAAGCCTTCAGCGGGCGACGCGGCTCACGACACCAACCACCAGACCACTCACGAGACCACTCACGAGACCACTCACGAGACCATGTGGACGCGGTCGAGCTCGTTCTTCAGCCGCTGCAGGGTCTTCTCGAGCAGCTGGAGGGCGCGTACGTGATCGATGGCGCCGTCGACGTTCTGGTCGGCGAAAAAGGCCGTGGCCCGCTGCAGGCCCCAGGTGAAGGGCTCGATGGCCCGGGCGAGCTCCATCAGCTCTCGGGTGTGGGCTCTGACGGCTTCGCCGATGGCTTTGTTGGCGTCGCCGTCGACGTCTTCGGTGCCGAGGGCGGCTTCGAGCTGACGCTGCATGTCGACGACGGTGGCGCGGGCCCGATCAACTTCGGCGGCGATGGGTCGCAGCTGCTCGATCTCGCCGACGACGCGTGACTGCTCGTGGGTGAGCTGCTCGAGCATCTTGCGCAGGGCAGCGTTGTCGCTGACGGCGCGGGCGCCGGTGCCACCGTCGTCGCCCGCGACCGACAGGCGGGCGTCGGCGAGCTCGGCGCGCAAGCCGGTCTCGACGTCGAGCCGGGCAGCCTGCTCTTCACCGAGCTTGGCCTCGAGCTCTTCGACGCGGTGCTGGTCGGCAGCCCAGGCGGTCTCGATGTCGGCTTTTTCGGCGCGCATCGAATCGAGCTCGGCGCGCATCGCGGTGAGCACTTGATCGGCGCGCTTCTTTTCGGCGTCGAGGGCGGCGCGCACCGCCTGGTGGGTGCGGACCTCGACGAGGGCCTCCAGGTCGGCGGCGTGCGACGACTCGAGCTCGGCGCGCAGGTCTTCTTGGCTGGCGTGCAGCGCGGCGCGGGCGGCGGCCTCAAGCTCTTGCCGCTGGATCTGCAGGCCGTGGGTCAGCATCGCCTGGGCCGCGACGTTGTCTTCGGCGCGGGTCTCGGCGCGGGCCTGGTCGATGGCGCGTTCGCGCTCGAAATCTTTTTCGCGCAGGGCGACGCGGATGGCGTCGAGCTCCCCCTGCAACCGGGCCGCTTCGCCCTCGAACATGCCGGCGGCGCCGAGCTGCTCTTCGAGGTCGGCGGCGTTCTTTTCGGCGGTGTCGACGGCGGCCTGCTGCTGCTCGATCTCGGCGTGGGCCTCGCGCAGCTGCTGTCGCAGGCTGGCGTGCTCGGCGCGCAGGGTTTCGCTCTCGGCACCAAGCCGCGCGCGCTCGCCGAGCAAGACTTCTTGCTCGGCGAGCAACATGTCGCGCTCGGCGTTGAGCGCGCCGCGCTCGGCAACGACCTCGTCGTGGGCCAACCGCAGCAGATCGCGTTCGGCGGTGAGGGCGTCGCGCTCGAGCACCAGGCCGTCGATCTGTTGCTGAAGGCCGTGGCCTTCGAGGGACTGCCGGCGCAGGTCGTCGAGCTCGAGTGAGCTGTCTTGTGCCTGGTGGTTCAGGGCGAACATCTCTGACGCCAGCCGATCACGGTCGGTCTGGAGCAGAAGCGCCTGCTGGCGGAGGCCCTCGAGCTCGAGAGCCCGCTCCTGCGCCTGCTGCTGGGCGGCGACGAGCTCGTTGGTCAACCAGTCGCGCTCAGCGCGCTGCTGCACGAGCTGCTGCTGCAGCCCGACGCGCTCGGCATCGACGGCTTCGAGGCGGGCCTTGACGTCGTCGAGCTCGAGGCTGACGGGCTCGCCCTCGTCGGACAGGGCCATGACCTCGGCCACCTGGTTGATGGCGCTGCGGCGGGCGGCGTCGACCTCACCGCGCAGGGAGCTGGCCACGGCGACGGCTTCGGCGAGCCGGGCCTCGCGCTCGACGGTCCGCTCTTGCGCGTCACGCGCGGCCTGCTCAGCGCCCGCCAGCCGCTGCTGCAGACCGACGACCTCGGCGCTGCTCTGGGCCAGCTCGTTG